>NZ_JBEOOQ010000041.1:0-47494 GCF_040309305.1 Pseudoalteromonas sp. RB2-MNA-CIBAN-0110
TAGCTCAGTTGGGAGAGCATCGCCCTTACAAGGCGAGGGTCACTGGTTCAAGTCCAGTATCACCCACCACATATAAATACCATCAGACAACTTCTCTAGTAATAACTCTTTTCCCATATTAAATACGTTTAACTCCTCTTTTTACCTTAAATACATTTCATATTTTTATTAAAATCTAAATTTCCATATCAAAGCACTCATCAAATATAGCGTTATCAATTTTACTTATTTAGTTTTTAATTATGTTATTCGGCTCAGTACCTTCGTAGTTAGATAAACGTATTAGGCAAAGTTAAGTACCTAATAAATACAGCTATCATTTAAATTCCCTTGTAAGGAGTTAAACTGTTGATTATAGTCTGTGTTAAATACAATTACGCTTAAGCCAATGCCAACTAAGATCTATTCAAAAGCCAAAATACTTATAGTAGAGGAGCAGCCACTTGCTCAAAGCTATATGAAACAATCGTTAGAAAGGCTTGGCTTTCGGCAGTTGCGCTTTGCTGATCATGCAAATTCTGCAAAAGAGCAGTGTTTAAGTGAAGAATTTGATCTAATCGTTTGCTCATTCAACTTAAATAAACACCAAGATGGCTACCAGCTTTATGAAGAGCTACGTGTAAAGCAACTCATAAAAAGCTCGACTGGCTTTATTTTTATCTCAGCAGAAACAAGTGGCTCACTCGTTCATAGTGTTCTTGAGCTGCAACCAGATGACTTTTTAGTTAAGCCTTTTACAGTACAAGAGCTTAAAACACGCATTGAACGAATCTTAAAGCGTAAACACGACTTACAAACAGTGTATTCATTAATTGATGATGGTAACGATTCAAAAGCTATTAAATTTATTGATACCGCTCTGGATAAAAAAAATAATAATTACAGTCCTATCCTACTTCGCTTAAAAGGCGATGCCCTACTTCGCTTAAAGCGTGCTCAAGATGCAAAAGACTTTTTTAAGTCTGTTCTCGATATTCAAAAATTTGCTTGGGCAAAAGTAGGCTTAGTAGAAGCACTTATAGCGAATAACGAACATATTTTGGCGCAGCGAATGCTCAAGACAATGTTAGAGCGCCAAGAAACTCGTTTAGTAGCCCTTGATTTGTTGGGCAGATTAGAAATAAAGCTAAATCAGTTTGAACTAGCACAAAGCTTTTTAAGTCAAGCTGCAGAAATTGCACCGCGAAACATCACACGCCAAAAATCGTTAAGTAATGTGTCGCTAATTAATCATGACTACGAAAAAAGCTATTTAACTCAAAAAGATATAGCCACCTTTGCAAAGCACTCAATACACGACCACCCGGATGTATATTTGAATGCAGCACGTGCCGGTATCGACTTTGCGTTAACAACTGATCAAACCGATCAAATTCAACGAATTTCAAGACAAACAAATCAGTACATTAATGATTTAAAAAAACAGTTTCCTAACAATGCAAATCAAGCTCAAATTGATGTACTTAATGCACGACTTCATTACTTAAAAGACGAGCATCAAAAGGCGAAAAAGCTAATTGAGCAGCTTGATGACGACGATACTCATATCCGATCGGTTGATGGCGCACTTGATAAAGCAAAAGCATTTCATGAACTGGGGTTTCATCAAAAGGCGCAAACCTTATTCACACAAATAATTAGCCACTGTGAAAGACATCCCGCAGTTAGCGACACAACTTACTTACGTTATATTCAGCAGCAGCAAAGTGAGCGACGCGATATTAAAATGGGTCCAAAAGAGCTTAATAACCATGCCGTTAGTCAATTTAATAAAGGCCAATTAAATACTGCGTTGGAAGCTTTTACACAAGCGTTTAGAGTCATGCCTCGTAATCAAAGTATCGCACTTAATTTATTACAGTGCCTATTTGATTCAACTAAGCAATCTGGCAGCTCATTTAATATGGATCTTGCTAGAAGGTGCTACGCCCTTCTTGATAAAACTAAATTACAAGCAGATCAGACGCAGCGTTTAGATAAGATTTTGCACATAGCAAAAGAAATGAATTTAGATATTCAAAGCGCTAGTAAATAAAATATTAGAGCTTTTTCATTGATGCGGCATTAACGCAATAACGTAAACCCGTTGGTAATGGACCATCTGGAAAAATATGACCTAAGTGCGAATCGCACACGTTACAAACCACCTCTATGCGCTCCATACCATGACTTGTATCGCTTACATAGCCAATCGCTTCAATTGTCGCAGGTTGCGTAAATGACGGCCAACCAGTACCACTATCAAACTTCTCATCAGCATCAAACAATAGATTATCACAGCAAATACACACATACTTGCCAGGTTCGAGTAATGTACAACTACCCGAGCTACCTGGGCGCTCTGTTCCCTTTTTACGTGTTACGTAATATTCATCTTCTGATAGTTGCATCCGCCACTGCTCGTCAGTTTTGACTACTTTTTCACTTGGGGTAGGGTTGCCATTGGTGGCAAAGTTAATAACATCATTCCACTTCAACATAATAGCCTCATTGAATAGTTGATTAGCTATACTTTATAAAGTCATAAAAAGTACGGCTAATTATTACGTTATTTAATACACTAAAGATCAGCTAAGGAGTGTTGACCGTTTAAGACTAAAACTCGTTCAATCTTAAAGGTAATTTTCTTAGCTAAAGGTAATATTTTGTTTTTCTGAGTCGGTAAGTATTCGTTTAATAAAACTATCTAGCTCTGCTTTTTTTACAGGTAAACTAACACTCATTTGGCGCTCGTTATTACTGTAAATTATTAGCTCATCATCCTTTGTCGTTATACGTTCAATACTCTCAATAACTAACCAATCTGGACCGTGCTTTTTATCAAAAAATCCCATCAAACTAAAAAGTAATAAGTGTTGGGCGTCTCGCTGAATAAAATCCTCTAACCTGTTTCTTGATTTAAATAAAGGCGTTAACCTATAAACGCTTGAGCAAAAAACAAATACCCATAACCCAAATGACGCTTTAAACCACATAAACTCTAAAAGCTCAGTGCTAATCATTAAAATAATAAGCACAAAGCCTATTATCGATATAGCTATCGCTATTTTTTTATTTACGGCGTCCACAACTAATCCCTTTTAAGTCGCTTTTTTTCTTCTGATGCCTTTTCTGTCGGCTCAGGCCAATCATTAAAGAAAACAGTTAAATAGCGGCTTTTCACCAAATACCATAATACCCATAAAACAATCATCATTTGTACTGCTAAAAATGATGAAAATCGATAATGGCTATGTGCTGCTTGAACACTTAACCATGTTAAATCAACAACTGCACATAAAATAAGAGGCCAGCGCATATGTCGCCATATTCTTGCTAACCTGTTGCTTACACTGTGTGAATCTCGTGGTCTGCGTAAACAAAATAAAATAGTCGGTATTATTGCAATACTTCCAATCGTTATTGCGATAAAAAAATCATTTTTATTTTTAAAAAATAACGACATTAAATCTAGTTCAGGCCTGCGGCTTAAAGCCGCAATAACCCAAATAAAATAACTGCGTAATAGCACAAGCACACTTAAATGAAATGCAATAGGCGTACGGTAACTTCCGTACTTATCCCAGTATTCTGGCCCATATCGGCTCATTGTCATTTTCCTAACCGTTATGCTTTATAAGCAACTCAATTAATTCATCTTCAGTTAGTATGTCTATGCCTAGGTCTTGTGCTTTTGTTAGTTTTGAACCTGCTTTTTCACCCGCCACTAACGCATCTGTTTTAGCCGATACGCTACCAGACACCTTGGCACCAAGCTGTTGTAATCGTGCTTTTGCATCATTGCGATTAAGTGTATTAAGCGTACCTGTAAGTACATATGTAAGCCCAGCGAGCGGCTGTTCTTCCTCAGAAGGTGCGCTCAACGCTGGCCAGTTTACACCTTGATCTATCAGCGCATTAACAACTGCTAAATTATGCTCTTCATCAAAAAAGCCACGAACATGAGCAGCTACTATTTCGCCTACATCACTTACTTGCGTTAAACTATCAATGCTGGCATTTATTACATTTTCAAGGGTTAGAAAGTGATTAGCTAAATTTTGTGCTGTCGCCTCCCCGGCTTCTCGAATACCTAATGAATATAAAAACTTAGCAAGCGTAGTGCCTTTAGCCTCTTCAAGTGCTGTTACTAAGTTTTTAGCTGACTTAGGTCCCATACGTTCAAGTGACTCAAAATGCCCCTGTTTTAAAATAAACAAATCAGCAGGCGTTTTTATAAGTTCTCTATCGACTAACTGATCAACAATCTTATCGCCAAGACCATCTATATCCAGCGCTTTGCGCGAAGCAAAGTGCTTAATAGCTTGCTTACGCTGTGCAGGACATACAAGTCCACCCGTACAACGGGCTACAGCTTCGCCTTCAACCTTTTCAACATGAGAATCACAGATTGGGCAAGTCGTCGGGAATTCAATATCTCTGCCATCATCAGGTCTGCGTTCAAGTACAACTTGTGTTATTTGTGGGATTACGTCTCCAGCACGGCGAATAATAACTGTATCGCCTACTTTTACGCCTAAACGTGCAACTTCATCACTGTTATGAAGCGTTGCATTTGATACGGTAACGCCACCCACAAAAACAGGCTTCAAACGTGCAACCGGTGTAATGGCGCCAGTACGACCGACTTGAAAATCAACATCAAGTAGTTGGGTTATTTCCTCTTGCGCCGGAAACTTATACGCAATAGCCCAACGAGGAGCACGTGCCACAAAGCCTAAACGCTCTTGTAAGGTCTTTTTATTTATTTTTATTACTACGCCATCAATTTCATATTTAAGCTCACCACGGCGCGTTAAAATATCGCTGTAGTAATCGAGCGCCGCTTTTGGACCTTCAACTAATTTTGTTTCTGGGCACAAAGGTAGTCCCCAATCAGTCAGCTTTTCTAATTGCTGATAGTGATCCTCAGGAATGCTGCCATCAGCAACAAGCCCGGTGCTGTAAGCATAAAACATGAGTGGGCGTTTAGCGGTAATTTTAGAGTCGAGTTGACGCAAACTCCCCGCGGCTGCATTACGCGGGTTAACAAATACTTTTTCACCGCGTTTTTGCGCTTCAGTATTCAATTTATCAAAGCCAGCGCTGTCCATAAATACTTCGCCGCGAACTTCAAGCTCTTTTGGGTAATCACCACGGAGCTTGAGCGGTACATTACGAATGGTTTTAACATTTTGAGTAATGTTTTCACCGGTAAAACCATCACCTCGAGTAGCCGCTTGTACAAGCACACCATCGCGATAAATAATTGATACAGCTAAACCATCAAGTTTTGGCTCACAACAAAAAGTAAGCTCATCAGTACTCATTAAACGCTCTTTTATACGGCGATTAAACGCAGTAAATTCTTCTTCACTAAAGGCGTTATCAAGTGAGAGCATGGGTACTTGGTGTGCTACTTGTTCAAATTTACTAAGTGCTGCACCGCCTACTTTTTGTGTAGGTGAGTCGGCGGTTAAAAATTCAGGATGCTCGGTTTCAAGTGCGCTTAGTTCGCGTAATAACCTATCGTATTCAGAATCAGGAATACTGGGGGTGTCGAGCACATAATAATTATAGTTGTGTTGCTCTAATGTAGTACGAAGATGATTAACTTGCTCACTAATGCTGCTAGACATTTAAACCTCAATAAACATAAAAAAAGCCACTTTGACGATTCACCGTCCAGTGGCTTATAAAAATATAATGTATGCGTTATTTACGCTGAAAAAGAACGAACCTGCTCAACATATTGTCTTACGCGATCTACTGTCATTTCATTTCGCTCAGCATCTAAAATTTGCGCACCAAATTCATCCGCTAACTTTTTAGCTGCGCTGTGCAACATATTAAATGCAGCTAGACCATCGCCGTCGCACGGTAATGTCATAAATAAGCTTACCCCAGCGGTACTAAACTGTTCCATATTATCAATATCAAACGTACCTGGGTTGTACATATTTACTAATCTAAATAAAACAGGGCCTTGACCAGCCGGGTCTAAGTGGCGATTAAAAAAGCCTTCCTCAGAATATTTAAAACCTAAAGTGTTAACTGCTGGCAATAATTTACTGCCCTGCATGCTAAGCTCTTCTGGCATTTGAATATGTACGATAACAAAGTCAGACATTTGAGCAGGTGCTTCTTCAGCGCTTTGCTCTTTTGCTTCTAGGTCATCAACTATTTCTAGGTCATCTTCAATCGGCACTTCTGGCACGCTTGTATCTATTTGCGGCTCATTTGCATCAAAGTTAAGCTCGCCAAACTGTGGCTCATCACGTTCGTCTTGCATTGGCTCTTTTGGTTCAGCCTCAGCTCGAAACGGTTTAGATGAAGCTGATGCGCTTTCTTGTAATGGCTCAACCCGCTCGTTATCAGATACTTCTGGGCGGTCTTTTTTTCTCACAGACCACAATCCATGTATTAATAAACCACCAATGACAACTACACTGATAATGATTAAAACCCATCTTAATTGTTCGGCCATCCCCTCACCTTTTATTATTTGATATGCCTAAAACCTGTATATTAATTAAAAACTAATACACTTGTTATAAAAATTTATGCATGTGCAAGTTGCACAGCTTGCTCTATATCTACAGCAACCATACGCGATACGCCAGGTTCTGCCATAGTAACACCTGTTAATCTACCAGCCATTTCCATCGCAATCTTATTATGACTAATATAAATAAACTGCACTGATTGTGACATTTCTTCAACCAAACGGCAAAAACGCACAACGTTAGCATCATCTAATGGTGCATCTACTTCGTCCAGCATACAGAAAGGAGCTGGATTGAGCCTGAATATAGAAAACACTAATGATAATGCGGTCAGCGCTTTTTCTCCACCACTTAACAAATGAATTGTTGAATTTTTCTTACCCGGTGGTCGTGCCATTATACTAACACCACTTTCGAGTAAATCGTCACTGGTTAATTCTAAATACGCACTACCACCACCAAAAACTTTAGGAAATAGCTCTGCAAAGTCTTCGTTAACTTGATCGAACGTCGCTTTAAAACGTGTTTTGGTCTCACTATCAATTTTACGAATTGCACCTTCAAGGGTGCTTAACGCTTTTGTTAAATCATCTAATTGATTATCAAGATAATCACTACGAGCTTTAGCTAAATCAAACTCTTCTATTGCCGCTAAGTTTACTGCACCTAATTTATCTAACTGATTAGTAAATCCGGTTAACTGATTTTGCGCTGCACTTAAATTCAATGAATCAGGTAATTCATCAAGTATTGCTTTTAAGCTTTGCTTTAGCTCTTCTAATGGTTCGAGCGCAACTTGCGCTTTTATTAGTAAGCTTTGCTCTTCAATTGTTAGCTTTTGATGCTGCTCTTGCAAGCCCACCAGCTCACCTTGTGAGTTTTTAAGACTTGCTTGCTTGGTGTTTAAACTTTCTTTAGCGTGAGATAATTCTTTTTGTAGCACTACCAGTGCCTGCTCGCCTTTTTGATGTTGCGCTAAAAACTGCGTTATTTTATCGCTAAGCTCTTGCTCTGGGATCAGCAGCTCTTCTATTTCATTGAGTAGTTCTTGCGCACCTTCAGATGCACTAACGTGCTCTTGCTCTGCATGGCTCAATTTGGTTTGGCTTAACTGCCATTCACTGCGTGCCTTTTGCTCTGAGAGCGTTGCCTTATGCGCTTGCGTTTTATATTGCTCAAGCATGCTTAATGCTTCGCTATAACTTTTATCACTTTGTGAGCGCAGGCTATTTGCAGCGTCTACCTCATCCGCTAAGTTAAGTTGCTGCTCATTTAACACTTCAAATTGCTCTGTTTGCTCATCAAGCACGTTATTTAATTGCAAAAGCGCAGTGGTTAATTGCTGTTTTTGTTGCTGTAGCTTTTCTAGTTGAAGCTTAAAGTGCGCTACTTGCTGTTTGAGCATATCGCTGCGTGTACCGGCTACTGCTATATTTTGCGCAAGCTCATGTATGGCTTCTTTTAGCTCGCTTTGCTCATTAATTAACTTTATTTGATCAGCTGTATGTTCATCACGAGTGTGTGTTACTTGTTTTAGCTCATCCTCGGCATTGGTTAACTGCTGAGCTTTATCCTGCAATTGCTTATGTTTTAAAAGTAATGAGTTTTCTGCATTTCGATCGGCACTTACATGCCAGTTACGACCATATAAAGCGCCGTTTTTATCCATAACGGCTGTATAATAGGCATCGTTTAAGAGCGTTAGATCACCGCTCTCGCTATAAGCAATACGCGTTAAATGATCTGGGTACACGCCACTTGCTATGAATGCCGCTAAGCTATTTTCAGCAATGTGCTTACCACTAATTGGCCACACACTATTATCAGCTTGCTGCACACTTACATTTAAGTGCTCTAGCGATTTAAGTGCTTGCTCTATTAAGGGCTCAAAGCCTTCTTTAACACTTAGCTGATTAAACAAACCATTAGTACTTTCACTTTCTTCATCAAGCCCTAATGTACTTTTAAGCCCCGTTATACTAGCTTTTAACTCATTTATTGTTTGAGTAAGCGTCGAATATTGCTTTTGTGAGTTATTAACACGCTCATTTTGCACTTCAAGTTTAGCACTGCACTGCGTGTGCGCTGTTTGTTTAGCAGCAAGTTCTTGAGTTAATGTTTGTGTTTGCTGTGTTTGCTGCGTTAATTGTTGTTCTACATCGCTACTTTGTAAGTCAGTAAGCTGCGTATTTAACTGATTAAGTTGCTCGTTAACGTGGCTTATTTGCTGCTGGGTTTGTTTAATGTGACTGCTATGCAGTTGCGCATTATTATTAAGTTGTTGCTGTTGCTCACACAAAGTTTGCCAGTGTGTATTGTGGCGCTGCTTAAGTGCTAATAGCCCCTCAAGTTCATGCGTTAACCCACTAACTTGCTCTTCGCACATTAACGCGTTTTCACTTGCCTCTTGCAGGGCTCCATTTAGTTGCTCACACACAATTTGCTGCTGCGTTTTAACTTCAGTGCTATGGGTTTGGCGTTGCTGTAATTTAATTAAATTTTGTTTAAGCGTTTGAGTTTGTTGCTTTACATTTATTTGCTGTTGCTCAGCGCGGGTAAGCTCGGTGTGTATTACATGTTGCTGGTGCTGTGCGTCGCTTAGTTTATCTTGCTGAGCTTGTACTTGCCCTTCTAAGCTTGCAAGTACATCGTCATGCCCTGAGTTAGCGGTTTTAAAAAACGAAATTTGATCGTTCAGTTTTTTAATTAGAGTACTTTTTTCAAGTTGCTGCTGATGTAACTTTTGCCATTTTAAAACCGCAATTTGCCCTTTTAACGTTCGTTCTTGTGCTTTTAATTCGCGGTATTTTTTTGCATCAACCGACTGCACAGCCAATTTATCGAGCTGGCTTTGTAGTTCTTTACGCACATCTAACAAGCGTTCAAGGTTTTCGCGGGTGCTTTTAATGCGTGTTTGTGTTTCGCGGCGGCGCTCTTTGTACTTAGAAACGCCAGCGGCTTCTTCTAAAAATACGCGTAATTCTTGTGGTTTACTTTCTATTAAGCGCGAGATCATCCCTTGCTCAATAATTGCGTAACTACGCGGACCAAGACCTGTACCTAAAAATATATCGGTAATATCACGCTTACGGCATTTACTGCCATTTAAAAAGTACAGCGATAGCCCGTCGCGCGTTACTAAGCGTTTAATTGCAATTTGGTTTCGATCGGCAAATGTGTTTGAAGGACTACCTTTATCGTTATCAAAAACAAGCTCTACAGAAGCTTGTGATATGGCTTTACGATTAGTTGAGCCATTAAAAATAACGTCGGTCATGGCATCGCCACGCAGGTTTTTAGCAGAGCTTTCACCTAGCACCCATCGTACTGCATCAATAACGTTAGATTTGCCACAGCCATTAGGGCCTACAACACACGTCATTTGATCAGGAAATGGAATTTTAGTGGGCTCTACAAACGATTTAAAGCCCGCTAATTTAATAGTGCTTAAGCGCATCTTATTGTTATTACCAATTTATTATTGTTATTTGTCATAAACAATTTAACCCATAATTTACTAATAGATTAAGCTTGTCGTTTAAAGTTATCTAAAATGATACCGGTCGCCATTGCAACATTAAGTGACTCTGCACCACCAAAAGCGGGAATGGTTATTTTATTGGTCACTAAATTTGCACATGTCTCGCGTATACCATGCGACTCACTGCCCATTAGTAAAACGCCTGAGCCCGTAAATTGGGTTTTATGTACACTTTGTCCATCTAAAAAAGCACCGTAAACAGGTAAATTTAAAGACTGTAAGTAATCAGGTAAATCTACTTGGCTTACCGATACCCTTACAAACGAGCCCATTGTGGCGCTAATTGTTTTAGGGTTGTAAGCGTCTGCGCTGTCGGTGCTAGTTACTATATGTTTAATACCGTACCAATCGGCTACTCTAATTATAGTGCCTAAATTACCAGGGTCTGATACGCCATCAAGCGCGAGTATTAAGCCATTTGCTTGTGGTAAAGCCACCTTTGGCATATCAACAATAGCAATGGCTGCATTATTGCTAACTAATGTGCTCGCTTTAGTGAGGGTTTCTTCATCCGCTTCAATAAAATTAGCGTGCTGATACTCACTTTGGTACGCATTTATAAATTCGTTTGTAGCAAAAATATTAACCGCATTTAATGGGCTGTTTAATAACTCAAGTACGTTTTTTTCACCTTGTACAAGGTATTGATTATATTGCTTTCGGTACTTTTTTTGGCCAAGTTGGCGAATAAGTTTGAGTTGGTTTTTTGAAATCATAACAGCCCCATAAAATTGTCCATCAAGTATAACAGATTTCGTTATAACATCTGAACTCGAAAGCAGCGAATGGGGTTAATTTATCTTGCTGGCACTTCTTTCAAAGGTCAGATTAATGCGAATAAACATCCCTTTTATCGCTTCTAATTGATTTGAATCACCAACAGATGCGGCTAATTCGTTATAAAGATTATCAGACGCTTGCTTAAAGTTTTCATCAAACTTACCTTTGGTAGCCAGCATAAATGCATCAGCCAACGTGCGTTGCCACTCATTTAAGTATTTTAGCTTTGTGTCACCAGCAAGGTTTTCGCAAATTGAGTTTAATCGCACTGAAGCATGCCCTAAGTTTAGACCGGTAAGAGCCATATCGGTAATAGCGCGTGAGTGTGAGCCCTGATCGTAATTAGTTAAACGTATTAACCTATCTGCCATACGGCGGTTGTACCAAATACTCGGAGTTTGATGGGTATTTATTTCGAGTAAATCTTTATAGGTAGCCTTAAAAACACGATGAACAAGTAACTGAACACTTGGTCCTGTAAATAACTGAAAAATCCAAAATAAAATACTCACGCCAGCAAAAATAGCGATTGCAGAACTAAGTGTATAATCAATTGAAAACGCTAGGCTCATATCCATGCTGGGTCTAACCAAAATAGTAAATGGAATACAAAACCCTAAGCCGTATGGCAACGTTTGTTGATCAGCGAGCAACAGCAAGCCCAAAAAATACGGACCGGCTAAAACAAGCAATAGTATTTCTAATTGCCCTCCACTTTGCGACAGTAAATTTAGCGCATAAAAAATAGTCACAAAAGTAGCAACAATTATACCTGCCAATAAACGTTTAATTACAACCTGTAAAATAGCCAAGGGTATTCGCGCCAGCATTATCGAAAATATGACCGGTAAAATCATAATTAATAATGCAGCTGAAGAACCTGTATTAATCCAAATAAATGCGCCGATAGAAAACACCAAAGCAGTTCTAAATCCAACTATAATGCCAGCTAATGGGTCACGATATGTAAGCATACTGGGTGCATTTAATAATGTTTTATCGCGTTGTTCTAAAGCTCTGTATGCGCGTAGTAAAATTGTTAAGTCGGCTGCTACTTCTAAGCTCACATTGAGCATGTGAGATTCAAATGGCGAATCACACACCGTATTTGCTCTATAGTCGGTTAGCTCTTTACGCAGTGTTTTAACTTGTTCGGCGCAGTAATCAAAATCGTCAGATTCTTTAATTTGCGCGAATACGTGTTTAAGTTTACTTATTAATTTGTCTAATGTAGGAGTAATAAGGTCTGCGTGGTTTCGTTGCAGACGACCAATTATTTGAATTGAAGCCAGTAAAGAAAGTACTTTTTGCGACAATTGATTTGCAGCACGCGAGCGCCCTGGACCTTTTGGTCCTTCGTACCTTACTGCGCTAGAGTCTTCGTTTATAGATCCTAACGTTGCCATAATGCCATCTATTTGTTGATGACGATTTTCGTGCGAGCCTTTAGAATCAAGCTCAGTTACTAAATAATCTAACGTTTGATTTATAACCGACCGCGCTTGAACTTGCAGTAAGTGTTTAACTTTTACAGGCCAAAATAAATGGCTCACAAGGCCTGCACATATTGAGCCTATTACTATTTCACTCACGCGCGCTTGTGCAATATCAAATATGCTTTGACTGCTTACCATTGCCGGAGTAACCATGACTAAAAGTACAATAATAGCGGCTGTTACACCTGCCATAGCAAACGCATAAACAAAGTTTGCTTGGCGTACCATTGCCGATAACGCAGAGTTTACCCCTAACCATAATGCAAGTGCACCGAGCGCTAAATAAGGGTAAAGAATTAGCTGAGTTAAAAGCAATATGCCAAATAAACCACCCACTATGGTGCCTATTATTTGGCAAATTGCTTTTTCAATAACCAATCCGCTTTGCGGGCGTAATTGCAAAAATATAGCCGAGACTAACGCCCAATAAGGTCTTTCAAGATTAAGCCACATAGCGATAGTAAGCGCCATTACCATGGCTATAACGCCCTTAATCGCAAAAATGATTGCCTGCTTTTTAGGAAAAAACAAATTTTGTAATACAACGCCCACAGTCTTCCCCTTAACGTGTAGCGAGATGTATTGTGGCGGTCATTCCTGCACTAAGCTGAATATTTTCGGGTAGTGTGTCTAATTTAATATCAACAGGAATACGTTGCGATAAACGTACCCAATTAAATGTTTGTTGTACTTGTGGTAAAAGCTGCCCGTTACTTTGTGTATTCGTATTTGCAATTGCTTTACCTACACTCACTACATGCCCTGTTAATTGCTTACCACCACTTAAAAGCGCTATTTTAGCTTTTTGATCAGGATAAATAAGCGGTATTTTACTCTCTTCAAAGTAACCCGTTACGTAAAACGAATCTAACCGCACGATAGCAAACACAGGGGTGCCTTGAGCTACATAGTTACCTTGGCGTAAATTCAGATTAATTATTTGCCCCGATGCAGGCGCAACAATTTTAGTTCTATCAACATTTAATTGCGCAATTGTTTGCTCTGTTTTAGCTAAGTTATAATTTGCTTCGGCAATTTTGGTGTTGATACCTGTTGATTCTAGTGTTTCTTCACTTATTGCTTGTTGGGTACTTAGCTCAACACGCCTTTCGTATTTATGTTTAGCAAGCTCCCATGTATATAGCGCATTTTCTGTATTGGCTTTACTTTTATCAAGCGCTGCTTGGTAACGCTTTTGATCAACATTAAAAAGAACTTCGCCTTTTTGTACGTTTTGACCATCTTTAATATTTAAAGTTGTGACCCAACCCGAAACGTCTGGAGCAACTGTAACTATGTCTGCTCGAATGCGACCGTCGCGCGTCCAAGGAGTATACATGTAGTCAGTCCAAACCCAACGCCCAGCAAAAACCGCAGCTATAACAACCACTATAGTAAAAGTAATACGCAGATATTTAATCATTCAATTTATCTTCCACTTAGTAAATAGACGGCCAGTGCCAAGTAACAAACAAATAGTGACACTTCAAACCAAGCCACTTTCCAAATACGGTCATGCCAATCTAGTCGATGCAAAGCAAAACGAGTCAGCGCTGTTAAAATAAACGCAATTGGGAAATAAACAATCAGCGGGCTAAATTCTAATCCCCCTAGCACGACTGCTTGAAACATAATAAATATCCTAATGTTATTTAAAGCGGTGATAAAAGCTGTAAAACCTAAATAAATTTACATCCCTACTACTCTTACAATCTATTATTTTGGCATATAAATCAATTAGCTTAATTGTACGTAGGTGTGCTTAATACATAATTAATGCCATTACATTTAAGCAGCATTAACTATGTATAGTAGCTAAATCGCATATTAAAAAGCTAAAGATCCCAGTTACCAGCCAAATAAATAAAACCAGCGAGGTTTATTTATAAAAAAGTATTAGAGTATTTAACTCAATACTTAAAACGCCTATTTATAGCTGTTTACAGAAGGGTGAGATAATTATAAACATTGAATTTTGCACTAAAAATGGGTAAATTAACAAAAAAACAACATGGATATAATTTTAATGGAATCAATACACCCTACCCCCTCTGAAACAACCCCACCAATAAATGAGCCTGCTGAACCAATTTTTAGCGGAAAAGTGCAGTTTAGTGGTAAAGGCGGTGAGTTTTTTGGAATTTGGATTGTAAATATATTACTTAGCGTTATTACGCTTGGCATATACTCAGCGTGGGCTAAAGTACGTACGCATCGCTATTTTTACGGCCACACCCGCATAGATGGTCATAGTTTTGACTACCTAGCAACGCCAATACAAATTTTAAAAGGTCGGATTTTAGCGGTTATTGTATTTTTTATTTATACATTCTCTATTAGCTTTATGCCTATTTTAGGCCTGTTTATTGCTCTTGGTTTTATCTTTTTAATGCCATGGATTATTAACCAAGGTTTACGTTTTAATCTGCGTATGACCCGCCATCGTAATGTTCGCTTTGCTTTTAAAGGCAGTTATGGCGAAGCCTTTGTTAACTTTATACTTTTACCTATTGCAAGCATATTTACGCTTTATTTATTAATGCCTTACGTTATAAAGCGTATTGATAGCTATATACATAGCAATATTAGTTACGGTGACAAACCGCTTACTGTAAATCTAAAAGGCGAAACCTATTACTTAACAGCGCTTATTTGCTTTGTAGTGAGCTCTATCACCATGGTGGTATTTATGGGGATTTTAGGGTTATTTGGCCTCAACTTAGTAGATATTGAAAACCAACAAAATTTAGAAAACTCTGCAGCTATGGTTATGCTTCCTATCTTTATGATGATTGCCTATGTGCTAATGATTGCCATTGTTTCTGCTGTATGGCATGCCGCTATTAGAAATCACATTTTTGATAACAGCCATTTTGAAGGCGTTGCTACATTTAAATCTGAGCTAAAACCAATTCCTTTCGCTGTTTTACTATTAACTAATATGTTGGCTATTGTATTTTCTTTAGGCCTTGCATACCCATGGACAAAAGTACGTACATCAAAAATGCTCGCTGATGTAACTAACGTCACTATTTATCCTGGTGCATTAAACCTAATTGATACCGCGCAAGAACAGCAATCATCATTTGCTGAAGAAGCTGCAAACGTATTTGATATTGACCTTTCCCTAACTTAAGAGCTCACTATGCATGTAAAGGGACATTTTTTCCCCATCGCATCGAGTAACTATCAAGTGTGTGTTGCAACTATTAGCGACACACACATTGAAGTTATTAACGATGAACACGTTATAGCTCGCCACGCAATCTCAAGTCTAAAATTAAGTTCGGGGATGGCAGGACTTGCTGACGAACTAAACTTTGAAGATGGCAGTCGTTTTATTCCTCAAGATGTAAGTTACAGATGGCCATTTAAAGAAAATAACCATCACATAATGGAGCGCCTTGAAAAAAGTAAATGGGCAATTTTAGCCGCAGTCATATTTACACCACTTTTTATGTGGTTAGTACTTTATAAAGCGGTACCGGCTATTGCTGTTTACAGTGTTGATACCCTGCCACGTAATGTTGTGGAACAAATGGGGGAGCAAAGCTTTACACTTATTAAAAAGATTGCGCTTGACCCAAGTGAGCTGCCCGCAGAGCAGCAAACTAAAGTACAAGCACATTTTACAAATATGCTTAATGCGTTATCGCTTGATCAATCGGTTTATAGATTATCGTTTTATAAATCAGACAGCTTTGGTGCTAACGCGTTTGCACTACCCCATGGCCGTATCGTGGTCACAGATGATTTAGCAAATTTACTTGCCGATAAACCCAATGCACTAAAAGCGGTATTGCT
The DNA here is from genome assembly GCF_040309305.1 of Pseudoalteromonas sp. RB2-MNA-CIBAN-0110. NCBI lineage: Bacteria > Pseudomonadati > Pseudomonadota > Gammaproteobacteria > Alteromonadales > Pseudoalteromonadaceae > Pseudoalteromonas > Pseudoalteromonas sp. RB2-MNA-CIBAN-0110. The sequence goes on from NZ_JBEOOQ010000041.1 coordinate 16,107, forward strand.
ACACGAGATGGGCCATGTAGTCCACCAGCATAGCGTACGTATTACAGCACAATCTGCCGCAAGTACGATTGTGCTAGCGGTTGTATTTGGTGATTTAGAAGGGGTTGCAGAGGTTGCATTAGGTACGGGTGCATCGTTTGCTCAGCAAGGGTTTTCACGAGATATGGAACGCGAGGCAGATACCTTTGCACTCATTCAATTAGAGTCGCTTGGGTATTCGAGTAATGACTTTGCTGATGCAATAGAGGCCCTACAAGAAAGCCATACCAGCGAAAACGAGCACCTCGAAAAAGTAAATGACTTTTTAGAGTACTTGTCTAGCCACCCAAGTGCACAAGAGCGTATTGACAATGCTAGGAAATAATCGCGGTTATATTCAACTTGCTCGCTACATAGTGAGTTTAAGTTGGATATATCATGGCTTTTTTCCAAAGCTTTATCATATTGCACCACTTGAAAAATTAATGACTGGCAGTGCTGGTTTTTCAGCAGAAGTGTCTGACTTAATTACACGTTCGGCGGGTGTTGGCGAAATTATATTTGGATTGTGTTTATTTGTGTTTTATAAAAATAAACACCTAGTAATTTTAAATATTTTAGCATTAATTGGCCTTCTACTCGCTGTAGTTGCAGTGCAGCCACAATTGCTTATTGAAGCATTTAACCCTGTAACTACTAACCTGCCTCTTATTGGGCTAAGCGTTATTTGGTTAAAGGAAATTAAGCTGCAGAATAATCGATACCTCTAAATAAAAAAAGGGTATGCAAGCGCATACCCTTTTTTGTAGTACTTAAGTTATATAATTAGTACTTATTTTTATGCGTCCACAAATGCAGTAATTCGCTCGCAATGGTTGCTGCGGCAATAGCGGTAAGCTCACTTTGGTCGTACGAAGGTGATACTTCTACCACATCCATACCTACCATGTTTATGCCTTTTAGCGCACGCAGTACTTTAAGTACTTTATCTGACGTTAAACCACCGCACACAGGAGTGCCTGTACCAGGCGCAAACGCAGGGTCTAAACAATCTATATCAAACGTTAAGTAAACAGGTAGGTCACCTACTCGTTCAAGTATTTGCGCTGCAATATCATTTGCATGTAAATCGTTAGCTTGCATTGCATCAATCACAGCAAACTCATGTTTGCTTTGATCAAAGTCGGTACGAATACCTATTTGTATACTGTGCTCAACATCAATTAGCCCTTCCATTGGCGCATGATAAAACATAGTGCCGTGATCAAATCGCGAGCCGTTGCTATAGGTATCTGTGTGCGCATCAAAGTGCACTAACGCCATTTTGCCATGTATTTTTGCGTGAGCGCGTAACAGCGGAAGCGTCACAAAGTGATCGCCCCCTAAACCTAATAGCGTTTTACCTTGGCGAAGTATTTGCTCAGCAGCCATTTCAAGTTGCGCAGTAAAATATTCAGGGTCGCCAACAGGGTAAGTAAAATCCCCTGCGTCTGCCACTTTTAAGCGCTCAAACAACGGGAACGTCCACGGGTACTTAGTGTCTTCCCATGCTAAATGAACCGACGCACGACGAATCGCATCAGGACCTAAACGTGCACCAGGGCGACCCGATGTCGCTAAATCAAACGGTAAGCCTAAAACGACTACGTCTGCATCAATTGCATTAATATTTTGCACCATAGGACGACGTAAAAACGTCATCCCATTTGAGTACAATGAGTGATCTGCGTGACCAAACAAAGTCGACATTGCTTATAACTCTTCTAAATAAGTGTAGCCATCAAGGCCGCTTTGCAACTCGTCTAAAACGCTTTGCTGTTCGTGTTTTTCAATTTTAGTGCTTACTAACTGCTCGTATGATTGCTGAAAACTTTCAACATCTAAATGTACATAGCGCATCATATCGGCAACAGTGTCACCTTGGTTTATCTCGGTAATACTTGCAACGCCTTGCTCATCCATATTAACAATTGCGCTGTGCGTATCGCCAAACAAGTTATGCATGTCACCTAAAATTTCTTGATAAGCACCCACCAAGAAAAAGCCCATTAAATAAGGTTTATCAGCGCTAAACTCTGGTACAGGTAGTGTGCTTTCAATGCCTTGTCCATCTACGTAATGCTCAAGTGCACCGTCTGAATCACAGGTTATATCAAGTAATACAGCACGTTTTTTTGGTGCTTCAGTTAAGCCACTTAATGGCAATACCGGAAACACTTGATCAATGCCCCATGCGTCTGGAAGCGATTGAAATAACGAAAAGTTTACAAAAAACTTATCGGCTAAACGTACGTTTAACTCGTCAATAATAGGACGATGAAAACGGTTTTTGTTATCCATGTGCTTGTTAAGTTCATAACAAATACGAATATTAATTTGTTCAGCCCACGCACGCTGCGCTAAGTCTAATAAACCGAGTGCAAATTGGTTATGCGCTTCAGCTAAATCACCTTGGCTGTCGTGATAAATTTCAATTAATGCACGGTCATCCGTTAAATCAGTTAACTGTACAAACGATGCCCACATGTTTTTTAATAACAGGGGTGCATCTGCCGCTGGCGCTACTAACTCTTCTGGCGTATAGCTTTCAGTACCAATAACATTAGAAATAAGCACAGCATGATGCGCCGTAAGCGCACGACCCGACTCAGAAATAATAGTCGGCATTGGTTGCTCATATTGCTTACATGTATCACCAATGGTGTACACAATGTTATTTGCATATTCAGCTAAGCTGTAATTCATAGAGTTATGCGACTGGCTACGTGTGCCGTCGTAATCAACAGCCAAACCGCCACCTACATCAAGGCAATCAATTTCTGCGCCTAATTTACGTAGCTCACAGTAAAAACGCGCCGCTTCGCTTACACCTAAACGTACGTCACGAATGTTCGCCATTTGTGACCCTAAGTGAAAATGTACTAGCTGAAGTAAATCAAGCTGGTTTGCGTCTTTTAAACGATTAACTACATGCAAAACTTGCGATGCAGATAAACCAAATTTTGATTTTTCGCCGCCACTCGCTTGCCATTTACCTTTACCTTGCGACGCTAAACGTACACGAATACCAATGCGTGGTTTTACGTTAAGCTCTTTTGCTTGGCTAAGTACCATGTCTAGCTCAGAAAGCTTTTCAAGTACGATATACACTTTATGACCTAGCTTTTCGCCAATAAGTGCTAAACGTACGTATTCTTTATCTTTGTAGCCGTTACATACAATAACAGCGCTGGTTTTTTCAGCCAGTGCTAATACCGTAAGTAGTTCAGGCTTGCTGCCTGCTTCTAAACCAAGTTGCTTTTTTTCTACTTGTGCTTGGCTTGCTACTATTTCTTCAACCACTTCACGTTGTTGGTTTACTTTTATTGGGTAAACTAATAAGTAGTCTTTAGGGTAACCATAGTTTTCAATCGCAGTATTAAATGCGCCGCATAAGCTGTGTACACGATGGTGTAAAATTTGCGGAAAACGAACTAAAGCAGGTAAGCTTAAACCTTTATCTTGTAGTTGCTTTGCGATATCTGTTAATGCAATAGTTTGCTCTGGTGCATGAGCCTTGGGCGCAACATACACATCACCTTGATCATTAATACCAAAAAAACCTTGGCTCCAATGACGAACATTGTAGCTCGTACGAGCTTGTTCTAGTGATGTTGTTTCTTTCATTTATCTTTCTCTTTTATTTAATTAATGCCGACTCGGCTAGTGCCGCGCATTAAAAGAAAAATAGACATTCAAGTCCAACAAGTATTTTTACTCGTAACGAGTGATTTTTAATGTTGATAAAACGACCAATCACGTATTGCTCTCTAGCGTATATAAAATAGGACTTTGATGATTATTAAAGATAAGAAAAGCTGTAAAAAATGGCTGTTTTTAAATGACTCATTATAAATTTTATTAGCAAAAATGAGTTAGCTCATTCACTAAAATTAATCTTGAGTTACTTTTTTATAGAATTTACTTTTGATGGATTAGAGCAAGGCATTCTCAACACCTCAATTACTTACAGTTTAGCCAACGTGTTGTGACCAAGTAATACCCATATATTTTTAAATTGAATATAATTTGCACTTCTAAAACGCTCAGCATAACATCCACCAGCTTCAATAGTTGCTTGGCGCATATGTAGCGTTAGGTACTACCTGTCGTATTGAAGTTGTTATATTTTATTGGCACTTTGAAAATAATCGAGGTAGGACTTTAAATAGCACTAGGGCGTGTTTATCTTTGGAGGTAGAAATTGCAGCTGTGCATTTAGTTTTTAGCCAAGGCAGGGCCTATATGTGTTTCCCCCTATAAATAGGCGCTTTTTATTTATTGAGTATGAGCCAGCTATGCACTTTTTGGTGCGAACATAATTATAGCCATACCTAGCAGTGCAACTAAACCACCAATAATATCCCACATAGTAAGCTTTACGCCATCAACAACCCATAACCATAACAGCGCAACGCAAATATATACGCCGCCATAAGCTGCATACACGCGCCCTGCTGCAGTAGGATGTAAAGATAGCAACCATGCAAATAGTGCCAAACTTAAAGCCGCTGGAATTAAAAGTAAAATGCTTTTATCTTGCTTAAGCCAAAGGTAAGGCAAATAACAACCCACTATTTCTGCTAAGGCTGTAATAGTAAAAAGTGCGATTGTTTTTAGTTCAAACATAATGCTCCACGCTAAGATAACAAGCATAACAATCTATATAAATTGTTATGCTTAGTATTCGTTATGAATCTGCGTTGTTATTCGCTAAGCGCCATAGTGGCAAGCTTCATTGTGCTTTCAAACGACTTAGTGCCCGCTATAAATAAGCCATTGTGACAGAACACAGCGTCATCAATACCGGTTTCATCTACAAACGCTTGATCAGATAAACCTGACCATGCTTTAGGAAGCGGTTTTCTATCTTCAAACGAGCCAGGCTCAACGGGTACTGTTTGTAATATCCATTGCCCAGAATGCGATGGGTAAACCATGTATAGCGCATCGCTTGATAAAATATGCACTGTTTTTTTCCACGGTGTGTATTTTTCAAGCACTATAACTCTGGCATCTTCTGCATTTTCGATTGCTTTAGCAACGATCGCCTTTGCATTTACACTACCGTGAGCTGAGGCGATAAAACGAATGAGCATGCGAGCTGCAAATTCAACAGCTTCATCAAAACAGGTATCAAAGTTACTCTCTTCTTCCCACGTAGGGTTAAACATTGAGATTGTTTGGCTCAAGCTTATTCCTTTTGATACACCTTCAACATGACCACAATCAATGGCATCAATGGTTGAAACTAAGCCTGAATCCACTCTATCAGCCACGGCTTGGTTATCATCACACAGCGCTAAGCCGTATTTTTTCCACACTAAACCAAATGATGAAAAAGGAATGCCATTTTCTCGCTCGCCTGCACCACCGCGTTGATGATGATCAAAGCGATTAGTTTCAGGATCGTATTCGCCACCTACATCAATTACAAAGTCGGCACTTTCTATAAGCGCTTTATCGCGAGTACGTACCAGTTTAAACGTTGGCAAAACATGTTTAAGTACCGCAATACTAAAAACGTCATCTGCATGAAAATTACCATTGTGGGTTACTACTGTTATTTCGCTCATTTGTTTATTGCTACTTTTAGAAAAGATAAAAATTCTCGCTTTGTAAGTTAGTCACTAATTATCGAGGCAGATTTTATACGAAGACAGGTGTTAAAAACAGTGAAGTATTTTTAGCATCACTATAAAAGCTGCTTTTATAGTTAATAGCTTGAGTATGACTTTTATTACAAGGTAATAATGAGGCCAGATCTTTACGACACATTAAGCTTTAACATGTCGTAGCGTTAATAAGCTTATTGGCTAAGCCCTAACTCCATAAATACACTTTGTGGATTATCTACATATGAGCCAAAACTGCTACAGCGTTTAAAGCCTAAATTTTCATATAAATTGATTGATTTTATTTGTTTTGGACCTGTTTCTAAACGTATTAACGGGATCTGCTTTTCGCCAGCTTGATGTAATAAAATCTGCATAATACGTCTTGATAGCCCTTTACCACGATGACTTGGTTTTACATATAAACGTCTTATTTCGCCATAAGGCTGAGTATCAAATTTCTCTACAATCGCACCACAGGCAATAATACCTTCATCAGTTTTTAAACCAATAGCATACACATTAGGTAAGGTTAATTCGTTTAACTCCAGAGACTGCGCTGTAGCAACAGGGTATAAAGAATTTATAAGTCGGTCTATATCGTCAAATACATTTACTACATCGGGATCATTAGGGTTCAAATCGACTAACTGCATAAAGCTTCCATTCATTGTTATAAGTTTATTAAGCTTTAAATAATATATTCAAGCGGGCATAGCTTAGCATTGTTTAACCAAAAAATCTTTAGTCCTTATTTAGCATATAGTTTGAAGAATTTTAGCAGCTAGAAAAAGTAAAAGTGACCTAGCATATGGGGAGTTTTTGTTAGGTTATTACCAATTAGTAAATATTGGCCTTTAAGTAATTAAGCTCTAAGAGCATTTCGTACCAATTTGCTTAATTAAATGATCTATTTTGAGATAAGAAAATCGTGTCGATAGCAAGGCAGAATTTTTTAACACAGTTACCGCCAGATTTAATCCCTCTAATTGATTAAGTATTATTGCGGATTGCTATTAGCACTATGCCATTTTAAATAACGTTCTTTATCCATCGGCTTTGCAACTAAGTAGCCTTGCATAGTGTCAATATTCATTTTTTTAAGTAGGTCATACTGCTCTGTTGTTTCTACGCCTTCTGCAACGACCACTAAGTTTAAGCTTTTTCCTAAACTGATAATTGTTTGCGCGATATTAAAGCCAATCTCATTATCTAAAATTTTATCAATAAAGCTTTTATCTATTTTTAATTCTTTAACAGGAAACGCACTTAAGTAAGCTAAGCAAGAGTATCCAGTACCAAAATCGTCAATCGAAAATAAAAAGCCAGCCGCAATGAGCTCTTTCATTTGCCTAATTGTATAATCTATATCACTAGAGAGCATTGACTCGGTTATTTCTAACTTAATTTGTGATGCTCGAATATCAAATTCATTGATAGTGTTGAACAGCTCACCTTTTAAATTTGATGAATTGAACTGACTTTGACTAATATTAATTGAAACACTAAACGAGTCGTCAATGATAGCGCTTGCTTTAAGCTCGTTAATTAAAATACATATATCATGCAAAACAATATTTTGTAGTTTTTGAATAAGTCCGTATTGCTCTGCAATAGGTATGAATTCGTTTGCTGTTATCAGCCCTCTTTGAGGATGGTTCCACCTAATAAGTGCTTCAGCACCAACAACATCACCCTGCGTATTAACTTGTGGCTGAAAGTAAGCACAAAACTCATTAGACGCAATTGCTCTCACTATGTCGGTTTCTAGCTCTGTTTGCTTTTCAAGTAGTGTTTGCAAGGCTGGATCGTAAAAGCTGCTGCTATTACCCCCTTTATTTTTAGAACAATACATAGCAGTATCTGCAAATTTTAATATATTGTCAGCCTGTGCGTTTACGCTATCAATTAGGCAAATACCGATGCTACAGCTTACTTGAAATGCAAGGTTGCCCACTTCAAACTTATCATGAAAAGCTCTTTGAATTTCTTTAGCAACGGCTTTACATTCTAGAATTGCCTGCTTTGTATTTTGCCCTATGTGTTTAAGCAAAATAATAAATTCATCACCACCCGCTCTGGCCAGTGTATCTGAGCCTTTTATTATTGCGCTTAACCTTTTTGATAATTCCACAAGTACTTCATCACCCGCACTGTGCCCAAGTGAATCATTAATACGCTTAAAGTTATCTAGGTCTAAAAATAATAATGCCCCTATATTTTTGTTACGCTTAACACTCTCTACACATCGGCTTAATTTGTCGCTAAGCATCCTTCTATTTGGAAGATTCGTTAATGGATCGTAAAATGCGAGCTTATGAACTTCTTGCTCAGCCTTTTTCTTTATTGAAATATCTCTGGCCATCCACACTACATGTCTTTTTGTAGGACTACTGGGATTGTAATGATCTAAAGCGGCAGCTCGTCCCTCAAAAACTATGCCCCCTTTGGGAACATTTAATTCATATTCAAATATTTGCATCTCGTTAGTCGAGAGTGTTGTTTCGATGACATCCATTATCATCTTCGCATCTTTTTGAGGAAGTAGGTCTTTAACATTTTCGCCAATAAGATCCGTGGTCGAATCAAGCAGTAACTCATTAGAGGTACCATAAACATCGGTATATGTGCCATCCTCACTTAAAATGAGGATGAGGTCGGGCATTACTTTGGTGAAGGCTTTAAATTTTTCATTACTGTGCTGTAAATTAAAAACAAGCTGTTTTGCCTTCTCAAATTCGTTACTTTTCTCAAGAGCAATACTTGAAAAGTGCACAAAAAAATCTATTAATTCTAAATCTTGCTCTGATGGGGCTTTAGGGGTGCTGTGATAAATAGCAAAGGTGCCTAACAAATCAGCTTGAGTTGAAAAAATAGGTGTTGACCAACATGACTTAAGATCAAACTTTAGCGCTAAATCTTTAAAGTCCTCCCAAAGCGGTGAGGTTTCAATATTTTCTACAATTGTGCGCGATTTCGAAAATGCTGCAGTACCACATGAACCTACTTTTGGCCCTATGTGAACTCCATTAAGCAAACTACAGTATTCTGGGTGAATATTAGGGGCTGCGCAATGAAAAAGCTGCTGGCCTTTAACTGATAAAATAGAACACCTAGCAGATTCATCATTAATAATCTGCTCTATTGATAAACAAATTTCAGTAAGCACCTCATTTAAAGGTACCCCTAATGCAATTTTAGATAAAATGCCTTGCTGGTGAGATAATAACTTTTTTAACCTATCCGTACCCATTTTCACTTGCTCGCATTATTTATACATATTGATACAACAAAAAGCCTCAAACAGATGCTTTTTTTCTACGTAGTAAAGTTCAGTATAGTCATGATTAGTAAGTTCATTCTTTTATTAATAAAAAACTAACCGGGTCTACATTGATTAATCATAATTGCATATTACTAAACACCTGTAGTTACTATATAACCAAAACCGCAACATTAAAGCTAACACTTTGTTACTTAAAATTACTGTTCAAAATTATTAAGCTATTTATACTATAACTAATGGTAAATATTTTTTGAGGTTACAGTGCAGATCACACAAGGTATGGAATATTTTTTTTCGGGATTTAAATTAACTAGCCAAAAAGGGTTAAAGCGCTTTGTACTTATCCCGCTTTTAATTAATGTTCTGCTATTTGGTAGTTCGTTGTTTTTCTTATTTGGATGGCTAAGTGATAGCTTTAGCTACATCAGTAACATGCTACCAGAATGGTTAAGCTGGCTTGAGTGGCTAATGTGGCCAATTGCTGTATTAGTCGTATTATTTAGCTACAGTATGCTATTTACTATAATCACTAATTTTATTGCAGCCCCATTCAATGCTTTATTAAGCGAAAAAGTTGAGCTTTATTTAACGGGTCAAAAAATTAACGATGATGGTTTTTCCGAATTAGTTAAAGATGTACCTAGAATGCTTGCCCGTGAGTGGACGAAGTTGTGCTATTACCTTCCTCGCGCTATTGGTTTTTTCATACTACTTTGGGTTTTACCTGTCATTGGCCAAATACTATGGGTTTTGTTTACCTGTTGGATGTTCGCAGTACAATACGAAGACTATGCGTTTGATAACCATAAAATTGGCTTTAAGCAGATGAAAGACGATTTAAAATCTAAGCAAGGTTTATCATACGGGTTTGGTTTTGCTGTTATGTTATTAACGGCTATACCCTTTGTAAACTTAATAGTTATGCCTGTAGCTGTGTGTGGTGCAACACGTTTGTGGGTCGATAATTATCGACCAAAATACCGTAGTTAATTAAGAGGTTGCTGACTTTTCAATATTCAAAGGTCACCGCACCCGAGATAAAAAAGCACCTAAGGTGCTTTTTTAATCTATTTTTAAAGCAATAAACTCAAGCGATGCACGCCTTGGTAATGCGACACTTTGTTTATCTACTTCTTCAAATTTTTTAATCAAAATACTAAAGCGCTGATTGTTAAAATTAACGGCTGTAACTTCACCAATTTTTATACTGTAGTTTTGCTGCTGATCAAACAGCTTTAGTGTTCGCCCTTTTATACGCTCTACGAATAAGTAAGGTGTTTGGTCTGGCATCTTTAAACGGATAACATTGATTTTACTTAACTCATGTACCGCCACCCAATTTTGACTCTGCATTAACGTATTATAACTACTAATGCCTTCAGGTTGATAAACAACATCTTGGCTTATAACGCATTTCTTACAGCCCTTTACTGATTCAACTCGCCAGTCAATAGCTGTATTTTTGTAATATAAATTGTCATTTTTTAGTAACCATTCACGTGCATTGTTAGTATCGCTACACGCTATTAGTAAGCTTAAAAAACTACTACAAACAATAAACTTAATACTTAACCCTAGTTTCATACTATTGCTCTTTAATTGCTTTTAACTCAGCAATAATTGCACTACTTGGCTGCGCTTCTTTTATATAACTGGGCAGCGTTTCAATATTAGTAGGTGAGCTTTGTAAATTATACACCTTACTATTATTAGTATTTGGCACGCCAAATCGATTACCTGCACTTTGCATATAAAACTGCAAATTAAGCATGCTCCACTCATCTACATCACTAAGTATTGATATTGTATTATCTTGGTTAGTATCAAAGCTGGTTAAGCTTTCGGTGTTAATTGCATTACAGTTAAAATCAACAGGTAGTGAGCCATTTCGATTTAACCCCTGTGCTTCAAGTATTGTGCTCTCATTTAGATCTGCTGAACTACCACTTGAATAATCAATAATAAAATCATCTGTAGAGCCTAAATGACTATTAGTATTTGGTGTAATACCGCAGCTAGCATTGCCGGGATAAAAACGCTCATAATAACGATCGCCTTCGTTATTACCTATTGTTGATAAACCCGCTAATTGATATAAATAATTCATAGAGCTTAAATGATTAGGCTTAAAGTTAACCTCTTCATCGCCACCATGGTATAAGCCTAAGTTATGGCCTAGCTCATGAAAGATAGTTGATGCTTGATAATTATAAGTTACATTGGTTGCTATTTGCGTATCGAGCGTTAAGCCCCAGCCCCCCATAGTTACCATTAAATCATTACCGCTGATCTCAGCAATACCCGACCCACTAATACTGCCATCTTCATTTCCACTACTTGCCATTAATAAGTAATGAAAAATGGGTCTGCGGGTTATATCGGTATATTCCATTTTATAAGCAAACAAATTAGGGCTACTTAAATCGTACTCAAACGGAGTATAACTATTAAAAGGGACAACATTTCCTCCACCTAAATCAAAGTTTTGCGGCGCAATATCGCTATTTTGATCAAATAAGTCACCTACATCAAAATGAACGGTATAGCCTTTACTTGCAAATACACTAACAATTTTTTCAAGTGCAGTTCGATGAGGCGTTATTCCAACATCACTACTATCCATATAATCTATTTCAATAAATATATCTTTTTGTGAAGTACGCGCTCCCCATTCATATAAAGGCAGCCCACCAAATGTTGCCCCCTCTACCTCTGCGCAATCTGGAATACCGTCTTCATCATCATCTATTGAGCAAGATATATCGTTAGGCCCTGCCGGAGTATTGAATACTGAGTAGTTCCAGTCTGTATTTTGGTTAGTATCGGTTGCGCCGAGCGTACGCTTTAAGCTGGCGCCCTGCTCTGGCAGTATTTTTGCAGCATTTTCGCCTTGCCACTGCGAGGCTGTTACAGGCTCTTGGGTTGAATTTCCAAACTTAACAAAGTCGATAGTTTGTGTACCCGCACTATTAAGTAATTCTGCAAAACCATTTATGTACCAATAAGGCCTAATTTGGTCATTCGCGCTACCAACAAGCACAAGCTTAGTGTTATTTAATGACGCACTTGCTAAAAAAATCATCGCCAAAGCGGCTTTGTAAAATAATATAGGCGCCATTTAAAAGCTCTTTATTAGGCAACGCAAATACTTGCTCATCACTCAACGTACTATCAGACATATTAATACTGCGAGCTTTAAGAGAGTAGTCTTGTAAATTTACTGTCGCACCGGTGCCGTTATAAAGTTCAATCCAAGGTAAGTCATTACTAAATTGCACAGATGAAAGCTCTGTTATTTTTATATCTTGGCTAGAAATTGTAAACGAGGTGGCAGTTTGCGCCAAAATAGTTGTGCTATCAAAATTAGCTAAATCAGCTGTAACACGAACAATATATTGAGTGTCTTCATCAAAGCTTGCGCTTAAATTTACAGTATGGAAATAAGTACTTGTGTCGCTGGTAGTACCCGACAAACTTTCAATAGTTAAGGCCAAGCAAGTAGTAAAATTATCTGCTGACACTTGTACGCTTCCAGTACAAGTAACACTACTAGAGTTAACGGCTAAAGTACTCACGAGCATAATATCTGAAAATGTAATGCTAACAGGGCTATCTACAAAGACTGGGTCATTACTATTTTGGGGCGTTACATTACTAATTGTAGCGGGCGTTGAATCAACAACGGTAACACTCAGTACAAATTCGGTTGTGTCTTTTGTATCAGTCGCCGTTAACGTATAGTTTTGTGGAGTGATACTGTTTGCAGGAGGAGTGTAACTAAAACGTAAGGCTTGGGCATCAATAACACTGATTTGCGCTCCATTTAAATCATCACCAAAGTCAATCTGTACGCTATCGTTATCAGCGTCGCTAACCACTAAGCTAAATTCTGTGGCTTGGTTATATTGCACATTTATATTTACATCATCGGCAGTCGGTGGGTTATTTGGGGCTAATATTACAACTATTTTCTGGGCGTTATTTGTAGCGTTATCGTCATCGGTTACAGTTACTACAAACGTTACATTGGTATTTTGCGCAACAGTGGGCGCATTAAAACTAATACTTGTTTCTGTTTGGGTAAGTTCAACTACAGGGCCACTTGTTTGCTGCCAGGTTATGCTATTAATACTACCATCGCTGTCTTGTGCATCTGCAACTAGGGTTACACTGTCATCTTTTTCAGCTTCTTCTGGGCCTGTAACAATGACTGTTGGCGCGCTATTTACTTGATTAATTAAAACCGTTTTACTCGCTTGAGCGCTTTTACCGGCATTGTCAGTTACGGTTACGCTAAAGCCTAGCGTTGTATTTTCAGATACATTGGGGGCAGTAAAACTAAGTACACCATCTGATTGGCTAAAATCAACATTATCTCCCGCAGACTGAATCCAACTAATAGTGCTTATGGTTCCATCTGTATCTTGAGCGTTAGCAACTAAGCTTACTTGTGTGTTAGCAAGTGCACTACTTGGGCCTGTAATATTAACTGTAGGTGCATTATTTTGAGAAGTGATAGTGCCTGAAAATACTTATTGTGCAGTAGCACCTGAATTATCAGTAACAGTAACTGAAAAACTAAAGGTCGTGTCAGTGGTTACACTCGGTGCAGTGGCTGTAAGCGTATTGCCATTAACAATAAATGTAAATTCAGGACCACTAAGTTGTTGCCATTGATAATTGGCTATTTGCCCGTCACTATCACTTGCAAGCGCAGTAATAGTAAACGATTGGTTAGAGACAATAACGTTACTACTAACAGAGAGCGTAACACTGGGCGCAGCGTTACCAGAGGGCGTAGTTGAATCACTACCATCTCCGCCGCCGCCACAACCTGTGATTAAAAGTGATAAAAAAAGTAAACTTAGCCATTTATTAATATTGTTTTTTACCACTTTTAGCCTCTACATATTAACTATACAAATTTTGTGGCACCTTAGTAACGTTTAAATGAACGGTTATTTCCTCACGATCATGATAGAGATGTTTAGCTTGTAACTCGTAATTAATGCTATGTTTCTCAAGCTCTTTTCTTATCATCGAAAGACATTCATAAACACTATCAAAGCGTTTTTTCATAGGTAGTTTTAAGTTAAATATAAACTCTTTTGCGTATGCATTTACTGCCCAGTCAATCATTAGCGTAGTCACTTTGGTTGGTTTTTCCACCATATCGCACACTAACCAAGTAATATTTCTTTTTTCTGGGCGATATTTAAAACCATCTGCTCTAAAATGTTTAACTTGACCCGTTTGCATTAAATCGTCATTCATTGGGCCGTTATCAATCGCACTTACAAACATACCACGGCGTACAAGCTGATAAGTCCAACCACCCGGGCATGCACCTAAATCAACACTGCGCATACCTGCTGCCACGCGTGATTCACGTTGTTGCTCAGGAATAAATACATTAAACGCTTCGTCGAGTTTTAGCGTTGAACGACTCGGTGCATCGCTTGGCATACGAAGGCGTAAAATACCCATGAAAAATGGAGAATTATTAAAGCTATACGAGTAACCAACATAAGCCGTATTGTTTGTTAAAAACATGACATGCATTACTGGGCGGTTTGCTTTTGGCTCACGCAGTACTGTATTTTGTTTTTCGAGGGCTTTTTTAAGCGGCGTTGATATTTTTTTACAGAACGTTAAAAGCTCTTTGCCTTCATTTGTATCTGGCGTTTCTACGCGCAGCTCTGAGCACAATGTAAAATCTTTAGCAGCTTCAACTACTGCACTTACACGGTCCTCTACTGGCATGTTTTCAAGTAATGTACCGGCAAACCATTGGCGTGCGAACACCATATTTTTAAAATCGACTTTTTTGATTATTTCGTCGCTGTGATGCGCTTCAAAACATTCGTAAACAACATAACCTGTATTTGGCTTTGCTTTTACATACCCTGCAAAACCCTGCTCTGCAGCATGAAACGTTATTTCAGCAGCGGCATCGCTTTCAAAACCACTACGACAATAAATCACAACACTAGACATATTAACCCTTAAACTCTTTAAAACTTAAATCGTGCGACTTGCACTAAAATAACAATCCAACCAATAATAAAGCACAATCCACCAAGCGGTGTTATCGGCCCTAGCCACTTCATATCTGTTAGAGCGAGTAAATATAAACTGCCACTAAAAAGTAGTGTGCCCGTTATAAAAAAACCACCAGCCCAACTCAGGTTTATGCCCCATTTGATTAAAATAGCCACCGCAATAAGTGCAAGGCCATGCACCATTTGATACTCAGCAGCTGTTTTAAAAACCCCTAATGAATACTCCGATAAACGGCTTTTTAAACCATGGGCAGCAAATGCACCTAACATAACCGAGAGCATACAAAAAATACTGCCGGCCATTAAAAATAATTTAATCATCTAATCCCCTAATCGAGTCTTAACACATCTCTACTTGTTGCTTAATAAATTCAACGGCACTTAACGCTGCTGTTTCTCTATTTTGCAGTTCAGTTACGCCACTTTTTTTACGTGGCTTTAATGAATGATCGCCATCAGCCAGCCATGTGAGTAAAGGCTGTTTTGGCATTTCCATAGTAAGCAGTTCTTCACGTGTACCAAATGTATCTCGCTCGCCCTGTAATACTAAAAAAGGGCAAACAATATCAGCAAAATGATCGGTGCGTAACTTTTCTGGCTTACCCGGCGGATGAAATGGATAACCAAATGCAATAACACCCGAAAGTCTTTGCTCTGTGCTACACGCAAGCATTGATGCCATGCGTCCGCCCATCGATTTACCGCCTATAAATAACGGTAAATCTGGCTGCGCCTGACCAAGCACTTGCTCATAATAAATAAGTAGCTTTGGCGCTCGCTCAGGAGGCCTACGTTTATTAGTTTGTTTAGCAATTTGCATATATTCAAAATCAAATAAACCAACATCAACACCTTGCTCGCTTATTAATTTTGCCATATGTTGCATAAAGTCAGAATCGCTACCGGCACCTGCACCATGCGCAAATATAAACTGTGCAATTGCAGGTTGTGCGGTGCTTTTAAACCATTCAATCATTATTAATACTCATGTTCTTGCTCATGCTCTACTAAGCTCAGCATCCACTCTTTAAACGAAACTATTTTACCAAGCTCTGTTTGAGATTCGCGAAGCACTAAGTAATATGCATTTTTACTTTCTAGACTGTGATTAAACGGAATAACCAAACGCCCTGCATCTATGTCGGGTTTAGCTAATACACTATTACCAATTGCCACACCTTGCCCATGTACTGCAGCTTGTAACACCATTGATGAGTGACTAAATATAGGTCCTTGATTTACCTGAATGTTACGCACGCCTGCAGTTTTCATCCACGTTTTCCAGTTTTTGCGTGTGGTGTCATGCAATAAGGTGTGATGCGCTAAATCACTAGGTTGATCAAGCGGCTTTAATCCGCTTAATAACATAGGACTACAAAGTGGTACTAAATATTCGGTATGAAGTTTGTACGCTTGTACGCCATTCCAATGACCTCTTCCATAGTAAATAGCAATATCTACGTCATCAGTCAGTGAGTTTTCATCTTGATCTTGTGCTTTTATTCGCACGTCTATCTCTGGGTGTAACTCATTAAACAAACTCAAACGAGGCACTAACCACTGAATAGCAAAACTGGGTGTTAGACTAACCGTTAATGAGCCCTTAGCACCACGGGCTAATAGCTTTTCAGTTGCATCAATAAGCTGAGTAAAAATCTCTTTTATATCTAAAAAATAGCCTTGGCCTTCTTCAGTTAATAATAATGAGCGGTTTTTACGTAAAAACAACTTTAAACCTAAATGCTCTTCAAGTGTTTTTATTTGATGACTTACTGCTGCCTGCGTTACATAGAGCTCTTCTGCAGCCTTAGTAAAACTTAAATGACGCGCAGCCGCTTCAAAGGCTTTTAATGCGTTTAATGGAGGTACCCGTCTTGACATAATAACCAAGCTTAGAATTAGTTTTTCTTATGCGTGAGATTATATACATCATATAAGTTTGTGTATATTAAAGGCATAAAAAAAGCGACCTGAGTCGCTTTTTAATAAACATCATGCTTAATTATAAATCGCTTGCACTTGTATCAAGTGGGGCAAAGCTTTTAATTAAATCATCAACCGCTTTCATTTGCGTTAAGTACCCTTCTAACTTGCTAAGCGCTAGCGCACATGGGCCATCACATTTAGCTTCGTTAGGGTTTGGATGCGCCTCAATAAATAAACCTGCAATACCTAGCGCCATACCACTTCGAGCAAGCTCTGCAGCTTGTGCACGACGACCATCAGCAGAGTCAGCTCGTCCACCAGGGCGTTGTAGCGCATGTGTTGCATCAAAAATAACAGGCGCCATTGCTTTCATGTCATCCATACCCAGCATATCAACCACTAGGTTGTTGTAACCAAAGCTAGAACCACGCTCACAAAGTGCGATGTTATTATTACCCGCTTCATTAAATTTAGTAATGATGTGGCGCATTTCATGCGGCGCTAAAAACTGTGGTTTTTTCACGTTAATAATTGCACCTGTTTTAGCCATCGCCACAACTAAATCTGTTTGACGTGCTAAAAAGGCTGGTAACTGAATTACATCAACAACTTCAGCAACAGGTGCTGCTTGATGCGGTTCATGTACATCGGTAATAAGCGGTATGTTGAAGGTCTTTTTAATCTCTTCAAATATTTTTAAACCTTCTTCCATACCCGGACCACGGTACGAATTGATTGAAGAACGGTTAGCCTTATCAAATGACGCTTTAAATACATAAGGAATATTGAGTTTCGTCGTAACTTCTACGTAATGCTCTGCAACACGCATAGCTAAATCGCGAGATTCTAATACGTTAATACCACCAAACAATACAAACGGTTTGTTGTTTGCTAGTTCAATTTCATTAATTTTAATAATTTGGTCTTTCATTTAAATTCCTTACGGTGCAACTGCTTGCATCATTAATCCACAAATATAAGCCATATAAGTACCCACACCATAGCCCAGTACAGCTAACAGGACACCAACAGGCGCAAGCGAAGGGTGAAATGCTGATGCTACAACAGGTGCAGACGCTGCACCGCCCACATTAGCCTGCGAGCCCACAGCCATATAAAATAATGGTGCTTTAATTAGTTTAGCTACTACTAACATTATGCTTGCATGCACTAACATCCAAATGGCACCAACTAAAAATAACCCTGGGTTATTAAAAATAGCGGTTACATTCATATGCAAACCAATCGATGCAACTAAAATATACAAAAAGCTAGAGGCTACTTTTGAAGCGCCAAACGCTTCTATTTGTCTCACTTTAGTAAACGATAAGCCTATGCCAATCGTTGTTGATATAACAATTAGCCAAAAGAATTTACTGTTTAAGCTGTATTCTTTTGCCCATTCATAAGTCGTGCCAAAGTACGGACCTAAAAAGTCAGCACAAAAATGCGCTAAACCGGTTATACCAAATGCAATTGCAAGCAGCGTCATGTAATCGTTAAGAGTAGGAATACGGGCATGTTCAGCGTGATAGGCTTCAACACGTTTTTTTAAATCTTCAATTGCGCTTGTATCAGCACCCGTAGCTGCATCAATCTTTTTATGGTTTGCTGCCATTAACAATAAAACAGCCATCCAAATATTCGCGACTATTACATCTACTGTAATCATTACAGAAAATATATCACCACCAACTTCAAACATCTCTTTCATTGATGCTTGGTTAGCACCACCGCCAATCCAGCTACCCGCAACGGTTGTCATACCGCGCCATACTGCATCGGGCCCATGACCACCAACAATACTTGGATCAAATGCACTCACGACTAAAATAGCTAATGGCCCACCAATAACAATACCTAATGTACCCACTAAAAACATAATAAGCGCTTTAGGGCCTAAGTTAATAATAGCTTTTAAATCAATACTAATGGTAAGCAGTATTAAACAAGCAGGCAGTAAGTAGCGCGAAGCCACATAATAAACATTGGATTTATTACCATCTACAATACCAAAGGTATTTAATAACGAAGGTAAAAAGTAACACAGTAGTAAAGCAGGTACGTATTTATAAAATCGTTTTAAAGCTGGACGCTCACTATTTGAGGTTTTAAAAATAAACCCCAAAATAATAGCAAGCAAACCAAGCACAACGGCATCATTTGTAATTAATGCGCTTTGAGTTTCAACCATAATTATTCCTATTCTTAATGGTGCGTTTTATTATTATCTTCTAGTTCTTCTATTTGGTGTTGAATTATCTCTATTGCAGGATCGTCCGGACACTCATCGACAAAAAACTGTAAATCATCACGTGCCATTTTAGGGCAACCGAGCTGATTTAATAAGTAACCTCTGTCGCGTCTCTCATACGGGTCGTCGCCTATTAGCTCCATTAGCATCTCTACACAGGTCAAAGCATGACCAAATTTGTTTTCGCTAATGAAAGACCATTTTTGCTGAGCTAAAAATAGCTTATATACTTCGTCATCAAAAATTAACTCTAAAGGTTCTTGTTCTTGCCCATCATCTTCATCTGCGTTTTCAGGGATGATATACCAGCTTTGTTGCCCGCTGCTTGGCTCAATTATGTAGCCCTCTTCATCACTTATCGCCACATGAACACCAACATCACCCAGCGTAAGACTAAGATTTGCATCAAAGTTAGCTTGTTGTAAAAAGTGACAAAGTATAATTGCAAGCGTTGTTGGTGAGCCACTACGCATAGAAAGCGTATAGCTTAATGTATTTAATTTGTATTCTGGCACTTTTAAGCCTGAGGCACTAAATAGCCAATCGCTGTAAAACATATCTAATAATTTTTCGAAGCGATCGTGCTCATCACTCACTTTTAAACACAGCGCTGAAATTTGCTGTTCAAAGTCAGTTAAAGTTTCATAACATGGTGTTAAATCTATCTGAGGGTCCCATTTTGACTCTGCTTTAATACAGCGGTAAATCGCTGGAGGTGTAAATTCATCGTAAGCATCATCAAGATAAGATTCATCGTGTTCGTCAAACCCGAGGGTAGTCATTAATACTGCAACATTTTAGAAAACGAAGGCGTAGTTTACCTAACTTTAAAGCTATATACCAATATAGAGATGTTTTTGAATATTTTCTGAGAGGGAGTCGTATTTGAGCTTTATAAAACAACTATAAAGCTCAAATAGTCAGGTATTACTTAAAGCAAAAAAGCTGATTTAGACGTCGCTAAATAACCTATCGCTAAAATAACAGCAGTGTTAACTAAAACGTAAGCAACTTTAGCCGTCATTTTAGTTTGTCTGGCGCTTTTAGCCCCAATACCAATATATATAACCACTAAAACTATTTTTTCTAATAGCCAATATTGTTCAAACGGGTTAATTTTAGCCATAAATATAAGCGTAAGTGCCGACACTAATAACAAAGTATCTATACCATGACTACCAATCATTACCGCTTTATTTTTTGCTAATTTACCACTGCCCATTCGCGAAAATGCGCGAACATAAAATAAAATCACACTCAACATCGCAATTGCCATGTGTGAATGCTTTACTGCTAAATAATCCATATGCCCCTGTACTTCTGTTTTATAAAAATTTAATCAGGAAAACGGTTAAGAACCGCTTCTAACTCATCAAGCTTCTCGTTAAATACTTCAACCAATTTTGGTTCAAAGTGTGTGCCTTTTTGAGCGTTAATTTCATCAACTACGTTTTGCAGTGTCCAAGGTTCTTTATAGCATCGTTTATGGCGAAGTGCATCGTATACATCAGCAAGTGCAACTATACGACCAAATACATTAATTGCGTTTCCGCTTAAACCTTGTGGGTAACCAGAGCCATCCCATTTTTCATGATGCTCTTTTGCAATAATTGCGCCTGCACTAACAATCTCATGCGGCGAGTCTTTTAAAATAGTATAGCCTTTATCAGTATGGGTTTTCATCACTTCCCATTCTTGGGCGTCTAACTTTGCTGGTTTATTTAATACCGCATCAGGAATGCCCACTTTGCCTACATCATGAAGAGGCGACGCCAACCTTACTAAATCAGCATCATGCTTAGATAAGCCATACCCTTGTGCCAATATATGACAAATATGTGCTACACGCTTAACATGATTACCCGTTTCTGTTGAGCGTTGCTCTACCGCTTCACTTAACCTGTAAACAAGCTCTTGTTGCGTTGCTTCTATTTCAGACTGAAGTTGTACATTTTCAAACGCAAGTTGCACGTTTTGAGAGAAAATCTTAATTAAATGGCGCTGAGTATCCGTTAAATCCTTTGGTATACCTGATATAAATAGCATCGAATTATGATTGTACTCACTGCTACAATACGCAAATAAGTAGTTATCTTTATAAATAATGCTTTTTTCATTAAGCGCCTGATGACATGCACTTAACTGTTCAGCTTGTAATACCTCATCGAGCTCTTTACCTTCACTTTTTTCAAAGTCACCGGTACCCGAGCAAACAATTAATTTTTTATTATTTTGTGCTTCAGGATTTTGCGCAACTAAAGTAGTTGCATACATAGCTTGATCAGCAATACCAAGTAAAGAAGTTAACTGCTGCATAACGCCTTCAATAAAGTGCTCTATTGAATGCGCAGAAAAAATATCACGGGACGCTATAATTATTTTCTCAAGCCCTTCGCGTGACTGCTCAATCGAAATAATATCCCGATAAGAACGCAGGCTCGACATAATAACAGTAAATAACTTTTGAGCCGTTAGCTCTGTTTTAGATTTGTAATCGTTAATATCATAATTAATAATTACTTGTCGTTCAGGTGCTTGACCAGGTTGACCCGTTCTTAAAATAATTCGAATATGATTATTTTTAGCTTCTTCACGAATAAACTTAGCAACTTGCAAACCGGCATCATCGGTCTCCATTACTACATCAAGTAGTACAATGGCTGCATCTGGATGCTCTTTCACAAGCTCTTTTGCTTCAGCACCTGAGTACGCACTAATAAATTCTAAGCGTTTATTTTGAAACTCAAAATCACTCAACGCTAGTTTTGTAACAGCATGAACTTCAGGTTCATCATCAACGATTAATACTTTCCAGGTACCGAGTTCAATCTCATTGATTGCTTCTTCTGGCTCATCTGAAAATAAAAAATCACCCATCATAGTCGAAATTCCTTCATGGCATTATTTAACGCACTAGCAGGCAATTATTATTCTTTAGGGCCACTGTGCAAACGTTACACGGTCATTATCACCAAAGTCTTTCACTGTTTTAATATTCACAAATGCCATTTTTTTGAAAAAATGACGAACAGCTTCACCTTGCTCAAAACCGTGTTCTATTAAAAGATAGCCACTAGATAACAAATAGTCACGTGATTGTGTAATTATTTGTTTAATATCAGACATTCCACAATCATCAGCCACTAATGCCGACAAAGGCTCAAAGCGCACATCGCCCTGATTTAAATGTATATCACTGCTTTCAATATAAGGCGGGTTAGTGACAATTAGGTTGAATTTCTCACCATGTAACTCGCTAAACCAGTTGCTTTGCTTAACGTGTACATTATTAATTGCCAATCGCTGCTGGTTACGTGTAGCAAGTGCAACTGCATCGCTTACTCTATCTACTGCAATAATTCGCCAATTAGGCATTTCACTACCCAATGCCAGCGCTATTGCACCAGTACCAGTGCCTAAATCAAGCACTTTAGCTGTAGCAGGTACAGCCACTTCAAGCGCTTGCTCTACTAACGTTTCGGTATCTGGTCGAGGTATTAAAGTTGTTGCGTTAACTTCAAGCGATAAGCTCCAAAATTCACGTTGCCCCGTAATATGTGCAACAGGTTCACCGTTTAAACGTCTTTGGCAAAATGTATTAAATTGCTGTTGTTGTTCGGCATTAAGCGCATGCTCTGGCCAAGTAAAAAGGTAACTGTGAGGTTTTTGAAGAATATGTAGAAGTAAAACTTGTGCGTCTAATTTAGCACTTTCGCTGCTAGGTGCTAATAAATTAGCGCCTGCAGCAATAGCTTGTTCAAGAGTTTGGCTCACGATTACTCGTCGCCCATAGCCGCTAATAAGTCAGCTTGATGTTCTTGCATTAATGGGTCAATAACGCAGCTTAAATCACCCGCTACCACTTCATTCAAACGATAAAGTGTTAAGTTAATACGGTGATCGGTAATACGACCTTGTGGGTAGTTATAAGTACGGATACGTTCAGAACGATCGCCACTACCTACTAAGTCACGACGTTCAGATGCTTCTGCCGCATGGCGCTTTTCATCTTCAGCCTGTTGCAAACGTGCTGCAAGTACTGACATCGCTTTAGCACGGTTTTTATGCTGTGAACGCTGATCCTGACACTCAACCACAACACCGGTAGGTATATGTGTAAGTCGAATAGCAGAATCTGTTTTATTAACGTGCTGACCACCTGCGCCTGATGCACGAAATGTATCAACTTTTAAATCTGCGGTATTAATTTGTATCGCTTCGGCCTCTGGTACTTCCGCCATTACCGCAACAGTACACGCAGAGGTATGAACTCGCCCTTGTGACTCAGTTTCTGGCACACGTTGTACGCGGTGTACACCTGATTCAAACTTTAATTGACCGTAAACGCCTTCGCCACTAATGTTTGCAATAACTTCTTTGTAACCACCGTGCTCACCTTCATTGGTGCTCACAACTTCTACTTTCCATTTTTTAGTTTCTGCATAGCGGCTGTACATACGGAATAAGTCGCCAGCAAAAATAGCCGCTTCATCACCGCCTGTTCCAGCGCGTACTTCAACAAACACGTTGTTGTTATCTCGCGGATCTTTTGGCAACATTAATACTTGAATTTGATCTTCAATTACCAAAATTTGTGCTTTAGCTTCTTTATATTCTTCTTGCGCCATTTCACGCATTTCAGGGTCAGAATCTTTAAGCATTTCTTCTGCACTGGCTAAATCATCTTGCGTTTCTTTGTAAGTTAAAAACGTTTTTACAATCTCTTCAAGCTCAGAGTATTCTTTTGAAAGCCCACGAAAACGATTTTGATCACTAATGACCGACGGGTCGCTTAGCAGCGCTTGTACTTCTTCGTAACGCTCTACTAAGGTTTCTAATTTATTATAAACAGACTCTTTCATTTAACGGTTATTCCTGATCAATACCTAACATTTTTTTCAACTGGTTTAGCTGCGCCACTTCACCTTTTTTCGCTGCGTCTTGTATTGCACGGGTAGGCGCGTGCATTAAGCGATTGGTTAATTTATTGGCGAGCTCTAATATAATTTTTTCTGCATCTTTACCTGTATTTAGCTGACTAACAGCACGCTCTACAAGTTCTGACTTAATTGTTTGTACATCATTTCGATAATGGCGGATTAAATCTACCGAATCGAGTGAGCGCATCCACATTGCAAATTCTTTGGTGCGTTCAGTAATAATTATTTGCGCTTGCTGTGCAGCTTGCTCACGCGCTGCCATATTCTCGCTTACAATGGTTTGTAAGTCATCAACGGAATATAAATAGGCAGCGTCTAGCTCACCTACTTGGCTTTCTATATCGCGCGGAACCGCAATATCTATAAATAGCATAGGCTTGTGTCGGCGCTGCTTAAGCGCTTGCTCGACCACCCCTTTACCAATAATAGGTAAAGTACTGGCGGTAGAACTAATGACTATATCGGCTTCATGTAAACGTTCTGGTAACTGTGCAAGTGCGATAACATCTGCCGACACTTCATCAGCAAGGCTGCGAGCACGTTCAATTGTTCTATTCGCTACCGTTATTTTTTTAGGCTCATTTTGATATAAATGTTTAGCAACCAGTTCAATGGTTTCACCAGCACCAATTAATAGCACATTGGTTTGATCAAGCTTGCCATAAATATGTTTTGCTAAGTTAACAGCCGCAAATGCAACCGACACGGCACTTGCGCCTATATTTGTTTCAGTGCGAACTTGTTTTGCTACCGAAAAGGTTTTTTGAAACAACCTATCAAAAGTAACCCCTATTGCATCGTGGGTTTTAGCACTAAAAAACGATTGCTTTATTTGCCCTAAAATTTGCGGCTCGCCTAACACCAAAGAATCCAACCCACACGCTACGCGCATTAAGTGGTTAATGGCGTCATTACCTTCATGGCAGTATATATTGCTGCTCAGTTCATGTTCATCCAAACCATGGAAACTGGCAAGCCAAGTTAACAGTGTTTGGGAATTTTGCTGAGCGAGGCTACAATAGATCTCGGTTCGATTACAGGTAGACACAATAACCGCTTCATTAAAGTCGGCATGGCCACTTAATTGTTGCAACGCCTCTGAAATTTGCTCAGGCGAAAAAGCCACTTTTTCACGTAATTCTACGGATGCGGTTTTGTGATTTATACCTAGTGCTATTATGGTCATATTTGCCAAATATTGCTGAGCCCTACTTCAAAGGCGGTAATTTTACCAAAAATCAGCGGAATATGGAAAGTAAGGAACAACATTTGATTCGACAATATTTGATTTTATTCATGTTTTTTTTATTATTAGGTGGCTGTGCCCATCAAATTGATACAAAAACAACACTTTATGATGATTGGAAGCCACGTTTAGCTGCTCAAAAAACTTGGCAGGTCGAGGGTAAACTCGCGTTTATAAGCCCAGAAGAGCGTCAATCTGCAAACTTAAATTGGCAGCAAACAACAAATTCCAATAATTTAATACTGACTACTTTTATTGGTACTCGTATTTTGTCGCTTAAACAAACAGCAAATGGTGCTGAATTAGAGTTTGACGGCGATGAGTACTTTGATACTAATGCTGCAGAGCTTTTAAAGCGTTTAACGGGTTTTACACTCCCTGTTGATAACGCCGATAACTGGCTTAAGGGCACCATTGACGATCAAAGTTTAGTCGTTGATGAACTAGGCCGTACAAAGCAAGTATTATGGTTTGATAATACAGGCAAGAAATGGCAAATAGATTACGGCACTTACGTACAAAACGCAGGTTACTGGTTACCAACTAAACTGACGTTAAAGCATCAACAAATAAAAATAAAAATTCAACTCTACGATTGGCAGTTTAAATAAGTATGAATAACAAAACCTCTTTTTCACTTATTGCCCCGGCAAAACTCAATTTATTTTTACATATTAATGCTCGCCGAGAAGATGGCTATCATGAACTAGAAACCTTATTTACTTTTTTAAATTTTGGTGATGAGTTGCATTTTGAGCTAACAACAGACGGTGGTATTTCTGTCGGTGGTGATACTAAAGACATACCCCTAAATGATAATCTCATCTATAAAGCGGCTTTATTATTACAAACACACTGTAAAACCTCTTTGGGTGTAAAAATAAATTTAATTAAACGCTTACCGATGGGCGGAGGTGTTGGAGGTGGTTCATCCGATGCCGCAAGTACTTTATTAGCCCTAAATAAATTATGGAAATTAGAACTAAATTTAGAAATTCTAGCCCAATTAGGACTTAAATTAGGGGCTGATGTTCCGGTGTTCATACAAGGGCAAAGCGCCATAGCGCATGGTATTGGTGAGAAATTACACCAGGTAAAACTTGAACAAAAATGGTACTGCGTTGTACACCCAAATCAACATGTAAGTACCGCAAAAATATTTACACATCCAGATTTAAAACGCGACACACCAAAAATAATAGGCGATTGGAAACACCATACTTTAACCAACGATTGTGAGCCTTTAGTTAAAAAGCTTTGCCCCGAGGTTGAAAAAACCCTCCAGTGGTTGCTAAAATACGCACCGTCGAAGATGACCGGAACAGGTTCATGTTGTTTTGTCGAATTTGCTAGTCAAGTTCAAGCACAAGATGTACTTGAAAATCTCCCCCATACTTGGCAGGGTTTTGTGGCTTCAAGCGCAAATGTCTCACCTGCTCATACGGAGTTAACCGCCATATTCGATCAATGAAGTAACGTACAAGTAATCATAAGTTAACTCGCAGTGGTATTTATCATTGCTCGTTAGTCCAAATATTCAGTGCCTGAGGAACCCTACCGTGCCTGACATGAAGCTCTTCGCTGGTAACGCAACACCTGAGTTAGCTCAAAAAGTTGCAAAACGTTTATATATTGAATTAGGCGATGCTGTTGTTGGCCGTTTTAGCGACGGTGAGATCAGTGTTCAAATAAATGAAAATGTTCGTGGCTCGGACGTTTTTATCTTGCAATCAACCTGTGCCCCTACAAACGATAACCTAATGGAACTTATCGTTATGGTTGATGCTCTACGTCGTGCATCTGCAGGTCGTATTACTGCCGTCATTCCTTATTTTGGTTATGCGCGCCAAGATCGTCGTGTACGTTCTGCCCGTGTTCCAATTACCGCTAAAGTTGTTGCCGATTTCTTATCAAGTGTGGGTGTTGACCGTGTTCTTACGGTTGATTTACACGCTGAACAAATCCAAGGCTTCTTTGATGTACCAGTAGACAACGTATTTGGCAGCCCTGTATTACTTGAAGATATGAAAGAACGCGACTTTGAAGACGTCGTTGTTGTATCTCCAGATATTGGTGGTGTTGTACGCGCACGTGCAATTGCAAAACTACTAAACGATACCGATTTAGCAATCATTGACAAACGCCGCCCTCAAGCAAACGTTTCTCAAGTAATGCACATTATTGGTGACGTTGAAGGTCGTGATTGTATTATCGTAGATGATATGATTGATACCGGTGGTACGTTATGTAAAGCCGCAGAAGCACTTAAAGAACATGGCGCTAAGCGCGTATTTGCATACGCAACGCACCCTATTCTTTCAGGTAAAGCAGCAGAAAACTTACGTGATTCGATGATTGACGAAGTAATTGTAACTGACTCAATTCCGCTATCTGACGAGCTTAAAGCCCTTGATAAAATTAAGGTACTTACGCTTGCTGACATGTTAGCAGAGACTATTCGTCGTATTAGTAACGAAGAATCTATCTCAGCGATGTTTGAACACTAAAATTAAACATTCCTGAGTATAAAAGCGCCTTTTGGCGCTTTTTTTGTAAGCGATGTTTATTTTGTCTGGGCGTGGTGGTATGATAGCGCGCCTTTTGGCTAGGGACCTTGGTCGCAAAGGCCCTACACATTTTAATAACTGGAGACATCATGTCTAACAAAACTTATACATATAACGCTGAACTTCGCGTAGAAACTGGTACTGGTGCGAGCCGCCGCCTACGTCGCGAAGACAAAGTTCCTGCAATCCTTTACGGAGCTGACAAAGAAGCTTTATCTCTTACTTTTGCTCATAAAGATATGATCAAAGCACAAGAAGACGAAGGTTTTTACACGCATATCCTTACGCTTAACGTAGATGGCGAAGCTGTTGAAGTAATCTTAAAAGATATCCAACGTCACCCATTCAAGCCTAAGCTTACTCACCTTGATTTCCAACGTGTAGATGCTACTCATAAATTTCAAACTAAAGTTCCTCTTCACTTCATCGGTGAAGATATTGTAACTAAAGCTGGCGCAACTGTTGTTCACCAGTTAACTGAAGTTGAAATTACGTGTCTTCCAAAAGCACTTCCAGAATTCATTGAAGTAGATGTTTCTAAGTTTGTTGTTGGCGATTCTGTTCATATTTCTGACCTTACTTTCCCTAAAGGCGTTAGCTCTGTAGATTTAGGTAAAGGCGAAGGCCATGATCAGTCTATCCTGACTATCAAAGCAAACAAAGCAGCTCCAGTTGAAGACGACGCTGCAGCAGCAGAATAATTTTTAAGGTCTCGCAACCTTGAATTCTATTCAAATGCTTGTGGGCCTGGCTAATCCAGGCCCCGAATACGCAAACACACGCCACAATGCAGGTGCTTGGTTCATCGAGCAAATCGCTGCACGCTACAACTGCACCCTAAAATACGATCCTAAATATCACGGCCTTACAGGCAAAGTGATCATTCAAGGCCAAGAATTCAAATTATTGATCCCCACTACTTACATGAATTTAAGTGGTAAAGCGGTCAGTAGTTTAGCTAATTTTTTCAAAATCCCTGTCGAGGACATTTTAGTTGCCCATGACGAATTGGATTTAGACCCAGGCGTTGCCAAGTTAAAAAAAGGCGGCGGGCATGGCGGTCATAATGGTTTAAAAGACATTATTGCAAAAATGGCAAATCAAAAAGACTTTATGCGCTTGCGCATTGGTGTAGGTCATCCGGGGCATCGTGAAATGGTTACTGGTTGGGTGCTTGGAAAAGCGGCCAAAGCAGACCAAGAAAAAATGGATGCTGCTGTTGATGAAGCAGTTCGTTGCATGGAAATACTTGCAAAAGATGGTGTGTTAAAAGCACAAAACAGACTACATTCGTTTAAACCCTAGTAACTTGGGTCCAAGTACACCGTTTAAACGAATTCTAAACAAGGTATCTTACTATGGGTTTTAAATGTGGCATCGTTGGCTTGCCTAACGTTGGTAAATCAACGCTTTTCAATGCACTAACTAAAGCGGGTATTGAAGCCGCTAACTTTCCTTTTTGTACCATTGAGCCTAATACAGGTGTGGTACCTGTGCCAGATCCTCGTCTAGACGAACTTGCTAAAATAGTTAATCCTCAACGAGTTCTTACCACCAGTATGGAATTTGTAGACATTGCAGGCTTAGTAAAAGGCGCATCTAAAGGTGAAGGCCTTGGTAACCAGTTTTTAGCTAACATTCGTGAAACCGATGCAATTGGCCACGTAGTTCGCTGTTTTGAAGATGAAAACATCATCCACGTAGCAGGCACTATTGACCCTGCTGACGATATTGACGTAATCAACACTGAGTTAGTACTTGCTGATATGGATAGCGCTGAAAAAGCCCTTTTCCGTAATTCAAAAAAAGCAAAAGGTGGCGATAAAGACGCTAAAGAGCAAAATGCTGTACTTGAAAAAGTAAAAGTGCATCTTGACGAAGGCTTAACTTTACGTGGTCTAGCACTAACTAAAGAAGAAAAAGCAGCAATCAGCTCTATTAACTTCTTAACGATTAAACCAACAATGTATATTGCAAACGTTGCTGAAGATGGTTTTGAAAATAACCCATACCTTGACCGCGTACGTGCTATTGCCGCAGCTGAAGATGCGATTGTTGTTCCTGTATGTGCCGCTATCGAGTCTGAGCTTTCAGAACTAGATGACGAAGACAAGCTAGAGTTTATGGCTGATCTTGGTCTAGAAGAGCCAGGTCTTAACCTTGTTATTCGCGGTGGTTATGAATTACTACAATTACAAACTTATTTCACAGCTGGCGTAAAAGAAGTACGCGCATGGACAATCCCTGTAGGTGCAACAGCACCACAAGCAGCGGGTAAAATCCATACCGACTTCGAGCGTGGCTTTATCCGTGCGCAAACTATTGCTTTTGACGACTTTGTTGCCTTTAAAGGTGAGAGTGGCGCAAAAGAAGCAGGTAAGATGCGTCAAGAAGGTAAAGAGTACATTGTTAAAGATGGCGATGTAATGAACTTCTTGTTCAACGTATAAGTACAAATTAAACCAATTTCACTTGGTAATAATTTTTAAAGGCTCGTTTTTACGAGCCTTTTTTGTATTTAAGCATTATAAAAATAATAATTAGCCTCAACTAGTCTATCTTTGTAATATCGCTTAATTAAAGAAGTACAGGGTTAATTAAGATTCCGCGCCTTAAGGCAGCTAAAAAAACAGCATTTTTATTAAATTTTAGCCTGTTAGCTTAATTTTCCTGCAAACAAACACAGTTAAGTGTTTTTTTGCAAAAAAGGTGTTGACGAATTTGGGTCATATCAGCATAATACGCCCCGCACTCAGCGATGAAGTGCTAACAAAAAAAGATGGCTAAGTAGCTCAGCTGGTTAGAGCACATCACTCATAATGATGGGGTCACAGGTTCAAATCCCGTCTTAGCCACCATTATTTTTTTGTTGCTCAATGAAGAGTTTAAAATAACTACCTTGTGTGCGGGAGTGGCGGAATTGGTAGACGCGCTGGATTTAGGTTCCAGTATCTTAGGATGTGAGAGTTCAAGTCTCTCTTTCCGCACCATAATTCTTGATAAGAATTAAAACTATCAATTGTTATTGTTGGGATATCGCCAAGCGGTAAGGCACCAGGTTTTGATCCTGGCATTCCCAGGTTCAAATCCTGGTATCCCAGCCAACAATGGCTAAGTAGCTCAGCTGGTTAGAGCACATCACTCATAATGATGGGGTCACAGGTTCAAATCCCGTCTTAGCCACCATTTCTTCTTTTAGAAATGGCTCTGCAAGAGTTAAATTGCAGCTCAATGAAGAGTTTAAAATAACTACCTGTACTTTATTGTACAAACGATGCGGGAGTGGCGGAATTGGTAGACGCGCTGGATTTAGGTTCCAGTAACTTCGGTTGTGAGAGTTCAAGTCTCTCTTTCCGCACCATTTCTTGATAAGAAATAAAATTATCATTAATTCTTTGTTGGGATATCGCCAAGCGGTAAGGCACCAGGTTTTGATCCTGGCATTCCCAGGTTCAAATCCTGGTATCCCAGCCA
>NZ_JBEOOQ010000042.1:0-47256 GCF_040309305.1 Pseudoalteromonas sp. RB2-MNA-CIBAN-0110
GCGGTACACGAGGCTCGAACTCGTGACCTCGACCTTGGCAAGGTCGCGCTCTACCAACTGAGCTAGTACCGCATTTTATTTATCAGTTATTTGAATTAACACATGATGATTTATGTGAACATTCAGGTAACTGATTAATTACCGTTTTGTTTATCTCGGGGGCTATGCCCTCTCAACACGGACGCATTCTACAGAGATTATTAAACGCGTCAATACAAAAAATGCTAGTTTTGAACTGTTTGCTTGTTTTTTATCTAAAACGGTGCGTTATTATACATTTAGAGTTAATTTTTAGTCAATTCACCCCATGCTGCACGTAAATATTGCATCATAGAACTCAAGGTTAAAAAGGTCGCAATGTACAGTAGTCCAAAACTTAAATAGTTCATCCACGTATCATATTGCCAAATCAAACCGATAATGGCTAACATTTGTGCAGCCGTCTTTATTTTACCCATATTTGATACAGCTACATTACCACGCTTACCCTGCTCTGCCATCCATTCACGAAGTGCAGATATGATAATTTCACGGCTTATTATAATAAGAGCAGGTATTGTCATATACATTGACTGGTACTGATCAGATAACGCTACAAGTGCAGCACATACCATTACTTTGTCAGCAACAGGATCTAAAAAAGCACCAAAAGGAGTTGATTGCTCAAGCTTTCTTGCCAAATAACCGTCTAATATATCGGTGATCGATGCAAGCCAAAAAATAAAGGCGGCAGCAAAAAAAGCCCAGCTATAAGGCAAATAAAATATCACCAAAAAAACGGGGATAAGAAAAAGTCTAAATGTTGTGAGTGTGTTTGGAATATTCCACATAACTACTTGGATATGTCTTTTTTGCTATATTCGCATGTAGGGCTAGCCCTTGTCATGCAAATGGTTAAATATCTTCTCAGCCATGTCAGGGCTGATCCCAGGAACTTTCTTTAACTGTTCTATATTAGCAGCTTTTACACCCTGCATGCCCCCTAAATATTTTAATAATGTTTGGCGACGCTTAGAACCTACTCCATTTATTTCTTCTAGTAGTGATTGTGTACGTTGTTTTTGTCGTTTATTACGATGCCCTGCAATAGCAAAACGGTGAGACTCATCACGTATATGCTGAATCAAATGAAGCGCAGGCGCATCTGAATCCATCGAAATGGTTTTGCGTCCACCATCAATCAATAGTGTTTCAAGACCGGGTTTACGACTCGTTCCTTTTGCAACACCGACTAATAAAGGCATTTTAGTGTGCGGCCAATTAGAAAAGTACTGCTCAGCGCGTCCTAACTGCCCCTTACCGCCATCAATAAAGATAACGTCTGGAATTTTGTCTTCGTCTACTAACTTGTTATAGCGCTTGTTAAGTGCAAATTCCATTGCAGCATAATCATCGCCACCTGTAATACCTGTTACGTTGTAGCGCCTATACTCTTTTGTATTTGGGCCTTGTGAGTCAAATACAACACAACTTGCAACGGTGTTCTCCCCCATGGTGTGGCTTATATCAAAACACTCCATTCGGGTAATATCGTCAAGTCGCAGTGTTGCTTTTAATTGTGCATAACGTTTATTAATAGAGTCTTGGGTACTTTGTTTAACCGCAATACTGTTTAATGCATTTTTATTGGCCAGTTGTAAGTATTGCGCACGCTCACCACGAGTGACCACTTTAAGGATTACTTTGCGCTCACTTATTTGTGTAAGCGCTTCGCCTAGTGCCCCGCTCTCTTCTATTTCAAACGGTAATATGATTTCTTTTGCAATACGCCCTGTTGCTCCTGGCGCTAAATAGTACTGTCCTAAAAATGAAGTCAATATTTCTTGCTCACTCGAATCTTTAGGTACTTTTGGAAAATAGGTTTTACTACCCAGTACTTTATGATCGCGGATCATTAATAAATGAATGCCGTTTAACCCGTTTAAATGCGCAAAACCGACAACATCCATTTCTGCAAAGTTGCCAGAAATAAACTGTTGCTCCTGCATTTTACGAAGTAGCATTATTTGGTCGCGAACTTTTGCCGCCAATTCAAAGTTTAATTGCAGGCTGGCTGCTTCCATTTTTTTTATTAAATCAGCAATAACTTCGTGAGATTTACCCGTTAAAAATTTACGAACATAGTCAACTTGCTCACTGTAATCATCATCAGTTACTTTATTTACACATGGAGCTGAGCAACGTTTAAGTTGATATTGCAGACACGGGCGACTTCTTGCGCGGTAATAAGCATCTTCACATTGACGAACAGGAAATATTTTTTGCATTAAGCGCAAGCTTTCAGATACCGCTCCTGCGCTTGGGAAAGGCCCAAAGTACTCACCTTTAATTTTACGACTGCCACGATGAAATGCTAAACGAGGGTGTTTATGGCTAGTGAGTAAAATATAGGGGTACGACTTATCGTCGCGTAATAATATGTTGTACCGAGGCTGATATTTTTTTATTAGATTATTTTCAAGCAGCAGCGCTTCGGTTTCAGTATTGGTGAGGGTGACTTCAATGTTACAAATATTACTCACTAAAACGCGTGTTTTGCTATCGGTAATGTTACTTCTAAAGTAACTGCTCACACGCTTTTTTAGATGCTTTGCTTTACCAACATAAATAACTTGGTTGTCACTATCAAGCATGCGGTATACGCCCGGCTCACTTGATAGCGTTTTGAGAAAATGTACGTGATCGAATTCAGACATAAATTATAGTTAGTACGAAACGTCTATATCAATCATTTTATGACGAATAGCTAAATGGGTAAGCTCAACATCACCACCTACATTTAACTTTTCAAACATACGGTAACGATAGCTATTTACTGTTTTAGAGCTTAAATTTAAGCGTTCAGCTATATTTTGTGCTTTTTCACCTTTGGTGATCATAAGCATAATTTGCAGTTCGCGCTCAGATAAACTCTGAAAAGGGTTTTCATCTGTGCGGCCTGTCACTTGTGCAAGCGCTATCTGCTGTGCAATTTCAGGTGCAATGTAACGCTGACCAGCATGAACACAACGAATGGCACGAACCATTTCGTCAGAGCCTGCACCTTTAGTTAAAAAGCCATGTGCACCAATTTGCATTACCTTGCTCGGAAACGGGTCTTCACAATTAACAGTAAGCACAATAATTTTTACATCTGGGCAGTAACGACAAATCTTTTTAGTCGCTTCTAATCCGCCCATGCCTGGCATATTCATATCCATTAATACTATGTTTGGCGCATGCTGACGACAAAACTGTACAGCCTCTTCGCCAGTTTTAGCTTCGCCAATTACTTTAAACCCTCGTACGTCATCAAGAATACGCTTGATTCCTGTTCGTACAAGTTCATGGTCATCAACTAAAAGTACATTAATCAATGGAACATCCTCACTTACCTAACAACATGCAATTTAATTAAATTAATTTGCCACAGTAACATACATAAAGCGAAACAATAATTAATATTATTGCCTCGCTCTAATAGTTTAAGATGACGATTTTTCGCTAAATCTGTCAACCCATAACGCAATGATACCATCACCCGTTACATTACACGCAGTACCAAAGCTATCTTGTGCTAAATAAAGTGCAATCATTAATGCAACAGCACCTTCATTAAACCCAAGCATGCTTGTTAATAAACCAAGCGCCGACATGACTGCACCACCTGGCGCACCCGGTGCTGCAATCATTACTACACCTAACATCATAATAAACGGTAGCATACCCATCAATGAAGGAACTTCCATGCTTGGCGATAAAAACATAACAGCCATTGCACAGGTTACTATAGTGATAGTTGAGCCAGATAAGTGAATAGTCGCGCAAAGTGGCACTGTAAAGTTAGCTACATCTTCTTTAACGTTATTTGCTTTACTTGATTGAAGCGATACTGGAATCGTTGCTGCACTTGACATAGTACCTAACGCTGTAAAGTAAGCTGGTAGCATATTTTTAACTAATTCGATTGGATTACGTTTTAACAATATACCTGTCGCTATATATAAAACGCTTAACCATAACCAATGCATAACAAGCGCTGCAATTAGTACTACACCAAATGTTTGCAACGTATCTACCACAGTGCCTGCCACCGTCATTTCGGCAAATACGCCAGCAATGTAAAATGGTAAAGCAGGGATAATTACTTTTGATAATAACCCGTCCACTACATCACGACCCTGATCAGACACCTTTTTGAGCGTATCAAGTTCTAGTTGGCTCATGCCTATACCAAATACAAAAGCAGTCACTAATGCGGTCATTACACCCATCAGAGGTGGAATTTCTAAATCAATAAAACTACCTATTTCAGTAGCAACTTCTGCTTCAAATGTAATGCCACCACTTAAAAAAGGTATAACAGCACTTACTAATAAAAATGCAAGCGTACCTGCAATAATGGTAGAGCTGTAAGCAAACCCTACTGTTTTACCAAGTAAGTGACCAGACCCTTTTGGTAGGCCAGCAATACCCGATGCAATAAAAAATAAAATGATAAGAGGGATGGTAAAGGAGATAATTTGACCAATCAGCTCTTTTACTGTAAATAAAAGTTCAACACCAGTTATAGGTACATATAGTCCGACTAAGATACCGGCCACAATACCGGCAATTAATTTTAAGATTAACTTCATTGTGATTGCTTAATTGAATTTAGATACGTGTTTTTATCATGTTTTAGACGCATTGTGTGATAAAACTATTCAAGTTACATTCATATGCACAAATAACGAACAAATACAGCTTGATCCAATGCTCTTTCGAACATTTTTTGACTAAACGAGTTTTTACTCTTTAAATTTCAAATTAAGCCCGCACCTATAATAACTAAAGCACCGTTAATAATTGATTTTCATTTCGGCTGGTTATAAGCCCAATAGATATATGTTATAGCCAAACTTTACTTTAGTTTTTTTAAACTCACAGTAAAGTGTGTTTATATAGTTAGTAGCAAAGGCTATTAACACGTTGATCAGATTGCATCCAAAGGAACATTATGTCTACTATTTTTGAAGATAACTCACTAAGCATCGGTAATACACCGCTGGTAAAACTTAACCGTGTTACAGGTGGGAATGTATACGCTAAAGTTGAATCTCGTAATCCAAGCTTTAGTATCAAATGCCGCATTGGTGCATCGATGATTTGGGAAGCTGAAAAATCAGGTCAGCTTGTTGAAGGTAAAGAACTTATAGAACCAACATCGGGGAACACCGGTATTGCACTTGCATTTGTTGCAGCAGCACGTGGTTACAAGTTAACACTTACTATGCCAAACACCATGAGCCTAGAACGTCGCAAGCTATTAAAAGCATTAGGTGCAAATCTAGTGCTTACCGACGGTGCTAAAGGTATGAATGGCGCAATTGAAAAAGCAAAAGAAATTCAAGCAACAGCACCTGATAAGTATATTTTATTACAACAATTCGAAAACCCTGCAAACCCAAAAATTCACTTTGAAACAACAGGCCCTGAAATTTACGATGCGCTTGACGGCAAAGTAGACTTTTTTGTAGCAGGTGTAGGTACTGGTGGTACTATTACAGGTGTTAGCCGCTACCTTAAAACAGAAAAAGGTTTAAACGTTAAGTCTATTGCTGTTGAGCCAACTAACTCTCCTGTTATTAGCCAAACGCTTGCCGGTGAAGAAATTAAACCTGGCCCTCATAAAATCCAAGGTATTGGTGCTGGCTTTATCCCTGGCAACTTAGATATGGACTTAATTGATGGTGCCGAGCTTGTATCTAACGAAGACGCAATTGCAATGGCGCATCAGTTAATGAAAAAAGAAGGTATTTTAGTCGGTATTTCGTCAGGTGCTGCGGTTGTTGCAGCTAAGCGAATTGCTGAAAAACCTGAAAACGCAGATAAAAATATTGTTGTTATCCTACCTAGTGCAACTGAGCGTTACTTATCAAGCCCAATGTTTGATGAAGAATTTAGTGAGCAAGAGCTAGTACAATAAGTAATTTTAAGATTTTTAAAAGGATGCTTTAGGCATCCTTTTTTATTATTTATTATCCAATTTTCTATTTATTGCCCCCCATACCTTTACATCTTCCTAGATAAACCACACACTTTAGAAAAACTAATTAATAATAACTAATATGAAAAAAATCACGAGTTTATTAAGTTTGGTTATCTGTTTATTTTTATCAGCCTGTGGAGACGATACCAAAACACTTGGCGACACTCCTGGCGATACAGCAACCGCTTATTTTGATGCGCTTTATAACCAGCAAGACCTTCAAAAAGCCAGCACCATGGCAACACCCAATCTTACGCGCATCATGAAATCCTACGGCACTGCAAAACAGTTTTCCCGTAACTTAGTAAATATGCAATATGATGAAGTAACCATTGAAGTTGATATGACCAATATGAGCATCCGTGAACAATACGGTGATAACGCCAAAATAAACCTTATTTTTACCGGCTATTTAAATGGTGATAAAATTGACGAAATGCGCAGTGTAAAAATGCTTCGTAAAAAGGGCAAATGGTACATAGATAAAATAGTTGCCGACCCTTACGCTCGTTAAGATAAATGAATTAAACATAAAAAGGCCTTACATTTGTAAGGCCTTTTTCGCTTTAGTTAGTATTTAAAGTACTGCGCTACAGCTCACCTGGTTGAAAATTATCAACTGCAATGGCTTTCTTTCGTAACTTATTAGCGTGATGCATTGCATCAGCATCCGTTTGCTCTAATAACTTATTTTCAAGCGCATAATTTATAGCGCCTTCAATATCAAGCGTTGCAGGCACACTGCCCTTACGCTGCCATTGTTTTAGGTCTTTAAACTGCGCCTGCATATCATGCATAGCTAAAAATGCGCTTTCCATTACCCCTGTACCTGCATTTTCATCTACATAACATAAATGCGTTAAACGGTTTCTAAATACTCCAGGTTGAGTCATACGCTCGCAAATACTTTGTGCTATTTCATCACTTGGTCTGTGGTAATGATTTCCAAGCGGGAACACGATACGTTTAAGGGTAAAATTAACAACCGGATTTGAAAAGTTTTTAAAGAAGCCATTAAACGCTTGGCCAATTTCAAATAATGAGTTCTCAATTGCATATTTTACAAATGGTAAATCAGCTTGTTGGCGCCCTTCGTCTTCATAACGTTTTAAAACAGTTGATGCTAAGTACAAATGACTTAATACATCACCCAAACGTGCCGATATCATTTCTTTTCGTTTAAGCTCACCGCCAAGCATTAACATAGCCACGTCTGTGCAAATAGCTAAGCCTCGGCTCATTCTGCTCAGTTGCTTATAATAAACAGCCGTTTCACCACCTACAGGCGCTTTAACAAAGTAGCTACGTGTTAAGCCATGCACAAATGCCATGCCTGCATTACTTGCTGCAAATATAATATGGTTCATTAATAAACCATCAAATTGTTCAAGTGCTGCGTCGTCATCTTCCATTGCAGCGGCTTCCATTTCTTTTAAAACAAATGGATGACAGCGTGTTGCACCTTGGCCAAATATCATTAAGTTACGCGTTAAAATATTCGCGCCTTCAACCGTAATTGATACTGGGATACCCATATAGCCATGCGCCAAATAGTTATTAGGCCCTACTTGAATTCCTTTACCTGAATGAATATCCATTGCATCATTCATTACCGTACGACCCATTTCAGTCATATGGTATTTAGCAATCGCTGTTACAACCGACGGGCTTAATTTTAAATCAATCGCACCTGCGGTCATTAATCGGCACGACTCAAGTGTGTAAGTTAAACCACCAATACGTGCAAGTGCCTCTTGGACACCTTCAAACTGCCCTATAGATACACCAAACTGCTGGCGTACCATGGCGTATGCCGATGTCATTTTTGAAGCTAAATGTCCAGTTGCTGCACTTAATGCCGGTAGTGATATACCACGCCCTGCACTTAAACACTCAACAAGCATTCTCCAGCCACGCCCTGCACACTCTTGACCGCCAATGATCCAGTCCAGTGGTATAAATACATCTTTACCGTAAGTGGTACCATTCATAAAGGCCATATTAAGCGGATAATGACGCTCACCCGTTTCAACACCCGGATGATCGGTTGGTATTAGTGCACATGTAATGCCTAGCTCTTTCTTATCACCTAATAAAGCATCAGGGTCATACATTTTAAATGCTAAGCCGAGTACAGTAGCTACAGGTGCAAGCGTAATGTAACGCTTTGACCAATTTAAACGCAGGCCCATTACTTGCTCGCCATTGTGCTCACCCATACACACCACGCCCGAATCAGGAATGCTGCCAGCATCAGAGCCCGCCTCTGGTCCCGTTAATGCAAAACAAGGAACATCTGTACCATTAGCTAAACTTGGCAGCCAACGATCTTGCTGCTCTTTAGTACCATAGTGAAGAAGTAACTCGCCCGGACCTAAGCTATTAGGCACCATAACAGTGACTGCGGCTGTTAAGCTTTTAGTCGAAATTTTTGACACTATCGTTGAATTAGCAATTGCCGAGAACTCACGACCGCCAAATTTTTCAGGAATGATCAGCGCAAAAAAACCTTCTGTTTTTAGGTAATCCCACACTTCTTTTGGTAAGTCTTTGTCTTTTTGTACAATTTGATAATCATCAAGCATCGCCAATAAGGTTTCTACTTGGTTAGCCATAAATGCGTTTTCTTTATCGCTAAGCTCTGGTTTAGGAAAGCGGTGCAGTTTTTGCCAGTCTGGGTTACCACTAAATAACTCACCATCCCACCAAACATCACCTGCTTCCATCGCCTCTCGCTCTGTTTGCGATAATG
The DNA here is from genome assembly GCF_040309305.1 of Pseudoalteromonas sp. RB2-MNA-CIBAN-0110. NCBI lineage: Bacteria > Pseudomonadati > Pseudomonadota > Gammaproteobacteria > Alteromonadales > Pseudoalteromonadaceae > Pseudoalteromonas > Pseudoalteromonas sp. RB2-MNA-CIBAN-0110. The sequence continues at coordinate 8,763 of NZ_JBEOOQ010000042.1, forward strand.
GCGGAAGCACCTTTTTGAACATTTTAAACGTAGGACGACTAATCAAGTTTAGGCGAATATCTTTAACCGCAAAAATAACCACCACCACGACCAGCAATATTATAAATATTAACATGCGCACATTCCTTACACATTGAATGAAAATAGTAACTTAATTATGACCCATCTTAATTTAAATACAATCATTGCACGACGAGTCGTGAGCCTTAACGCATTCATTTTATTGTTTTAAACATCACTGCTATTATCAACGTTTTAATAACAATAAATTAAAGGAATAGCATGACCCCCTTTCGATTTAAACTAAGTATGAGCGCCTTAATGGTAGCAAGTACTCTTGCTTTAACGGCCTGCGATGCGCAAGTAACGATAGACACTACCGATTCACCACACACTAAAAAAGCTGTAACAGCTAAAGATGCAAAAACATTTATAACAAACACAGAAAAAGAACTGAGTGCACTTTATTTAGAATCGAGCCGTGCAGAGTGGATTTACGCAAACTTTATTACTCACGATACGTCGGCTCTATCGGCTGAAGTTAACCGTAAAATGACCGAAACAGTCGTGCGTTTAGCAAATGAAGCTGCAAAATACGACGAACTAGAGCTTGATTACGATGCTCGCCGTAAGCTTGATAAACTAAAACTAGCACTTACACTTCCTGCCCCACAAGACGCTGATAAAACAGCACAACTTTCACAAATTGTCGCAGAGCTTGGCGGGCTATACGGTAAAGGTGAATACTGTAAAGAAGACGGCACCTGTTTAAGCCTTGGCGACATGACTTCAAAAATGGCCACCAGCCGAGATTACAACGAACTACTTGATTTATGGCAAGGCTGGCGTCAAATATCAAAACCAATGCGCTCACTTTACGAGCAACAAGTAGTGCTGACCAACGAAGGTGCAAAGGAGCTTGGTTATGCCGATACGGGCGCTATGTGGCGCAGTAAATACGATATGCCTGCTGATGACTTCACCACTGAGCTTGACCGTATTTGGGGCCAAGTTAAACCACTGTATAACTCGCTACACTGTCATGTTCGCGCAAAGTTAGGTGAAAAGTACGGCACCGACAAAGTACCTCAAGATCAGCCAATACCAGCGCACTTACTTGGTAATATGTGGGCGCAAGCATGGGGTAATATTTACGATGTAGTTGCACCAGAAAACGCCGATCCGGGTTACGACGTAACCGAGTTATTAGCTCAAAATAATTACGACGAACTTAAAATGGTAAAAGGGGCTGAAAACTTTTTTACCTCAATGGGTTTTGACGCACTACCAGAGACATTTTACGAGCGTTCACTGTTTGTAAAACCAAAAGACAGAGATGTGCAGTGTCATGCATCAGCATGGAATATCGATAGCAAAGACGATTTACGCATTAAAATGTGTATTCAGCGCACAGGCGAAGAGTTTTCAGTTATTCACCATGAATTAGGTCATAACTTTTATCAACGCGCATATAACAAGCAGCCTTTATTTTATCAAGAAAGTGCAAACGATGGTTTTCATGAAGCCATTGGTGACACCATTGCCTTATCGGTTACACCGGGTTACTTAAAAGAAATCGGCTTACTTGAACAAGTACCTGATGAATCTAAAGATATTGGTTTATTAATGAAAATGGCACTTGATAAAGTCGCCTTTGTGCCGTTTAGCTTAATGGTTGATCAGTGGCGCTGGCAGGTATTTTCAGGGGAAGTAGCACCGGAAAATTACAATAAAGCATGGTGGGAACTACGTGAAAAATACCAAGGAGTGCAAGCTCCTATCGCACGTAGCGAAAATGATTTTGATCCGGGTGCTAAGTACCACGTTCCGGGTAACACGCCTTATACACGTTACTTTTTAGCGCATATTTTGCAATTTGAGTTTCATCGCAGCTTATGTGAAATTGCCGGTAACGATAAAGCCATTCATCGCTGCTCTATTTATAACTCAAAAGAAGCAGGGGATAAGCTAAACGCTATGCTTGAAATGGGTTCGTCTCGCCCTTGGCAAGAGGCGCTTGAAACTGTAACAGGTAAGCCGCAAATGGATGCAACAGCAATGCTCGATTACTTTGCACCATTACAAACTTATTTAGATAAACAAAACGAAGGCCGCAACTGCGGCTGGTAAATAGCGCTGAATAAAAAGCCCGCTCAAATGAGCGGGCTTTTTATTCATATTCTAATTTTCTGTTAAATTAGAACTGTAAGCTTACATTTGCAAAGTAGGCATCATAATCAGAATCATCCCAGTTATTGCCGTAACCTGCTTCTAAACCAACATTGTTGTTGAAAAAGTGTTGAGCACCAAGAGTGTAATCATCATTTTTATTAACTGTAACAAAAACCGATGTTGCTTTGCTGAAATAGTAGTTAGATGCTAATTCCCAGTTACTTGAACCGCCATCAACATCTTCAAATTTACCTTCAACAGTCAAGTAGTTACCTTGCTGTAAATCAACAAAGTACTTAGCTGCTACTGCACGGTAATCAAACTCATCATCTGCTGTTACTGTAAAGCCGATGTAATCAGTGCTGTTTAACTGATGGTTATATGCTAAGTCAAACACAAACTGATTGTCAGCATCTTCTACATCAACAAACGTTGCTTTTAATACAAGGTTTGGATTAAAGAAGTAACCCGCTGAAAGTTCAATTACATCCGTGCTTGAGCCAAAATCACTATCGAAATTATTGTACTGTGCACCTAATACAAAATCTTCTACAAAATACTCACCGCCAACGCTAGTAACATCTCCAAGATCATTATCACTGTATGCACCATAAACATTTGTTTGCTTATTGATGTATTCAAATTGATCGTAAGGACCTAAAGTCGCTTTTGGAGAAAAATAATATGTTGAGTCAACACTTACTGTGTCATCACCATCTACGTCCACATATCCTACATGGCTGATTGATTGGTAAGTATCTGCGGCTATTGCAGTGGTTGCAGCACTTGATAATAAAATGCTCGAAATGATAACGGCTAATTTTTTCATTTTAAATTCCCTATAAATATTACTTTTTATGCCTCAGCTGTCTAGCCAAAGTCGGGGCGCATCCTAACGCCAAAAAAATGAACAAAAACTGAATAAAAGGTCAGATTAAACCCGGCGGAGTTGTAATAATTTATATGCAAATGTAAATACAAAGTATCCATCAAATTTACAAGACAATATCATGTCATCATTTAAATTTAAAAAGTAACAAATGCGGTACAAACTGTCGCTAAATTGAACACAACTTAATTATTCGATAAACCTCATCAATATAATTTCCTCTCACTAAATTTTTCTAATTTCTCAAAAAAATTACTCTATTTAATTCATTATTTCTGTATTTATAATGAAAAATAGGTTTGTATCCGTGCATATTTTTATCTGTTTTTTCCAATAACCATTGTTTACTAGCAAAAACAACTCCAATACTTACTATTTTATAGCTATTATCATCGGCTGCACTTAATGACTTTAGTAATAATTAAGCCATTCATGGCGACTCTATTTATAACTTAAAATGAGTTATTTAGATGAGCAAAATAAAGGCCATAATTATGGCTGGTAAAAGTTTATAGTTAAAAGCTCAAACGTTTAAAAACGACAAAGCCCGCTAAATTTAGCGGGCTTTTTAATATTACTTTTGTATTAACTAAGTACGGGACTTAATTAAAACTGAAAACGCATGTTAGCAAAGTACGCATCGTTATCAGAATCATCAGCGTTGTTTTCGTAACCCACCTTTACACCAATATTTTTATTGATGAAGTGTTGAGCACCAAAGCTGTAAGTGTCTTGCTTGTTGTAGTTAGCAAATACAGATGTTGCCTTTGAAAAGTAGTAGTTAGTTTCTGCTACCCATTGGTTTTGGGCATCATCAATGCTTTCGTATTTACCTTCAAAAGTAAGGTAGTTACCTTGCTGTAAATCAATAAAGTATTTAGCAGCTACTGCACGGTAATCAAAATCGTCGTCTGATGTAAGTGTAACACCTACGTAATCAGTGCTGTTTAGCATGTAGTTGTAAGCTAAATCAAATAATGCGTAATCATCGCCGTCTTTGTTTTCAACTAGTGTTACTTTTGCAAGTAAATCAGGGTTGAAAAAGTAACCACCCGTCAGTTTATAAAGCTCACTGTTAGAACCTGAATCTGGGTCTAGGTTTTCGTAAGATGCGCCAACAACAAATTCATTAATGAAGTATTCACCACCAACTGATGTTAAATCGCCAAAGTCGTCATCTGCGTAGCCACCATATACGTTAGTTTGTTTATTGATGTATTCAAACTGATCGTACGGGCCTAAAGTTTTTTTAGGAGATAAGTAGTAAATAGAATCTACAGCAACGGTGTCGTTGTTATCGCTATTTTTATAGCTTAGGTTACTAATTGAATTGTAGCTGTCTGCAGCAGCCGCAGTGCTAGATAATAAAATGCTCGAAATAATAACTGCTAATTTTTTCATTGTAAGACTTCCCTATGTACATTGCTTTTTATGCTCTAGCTGTATTGCTAAAGTCGAGGCACATGCTAACGTTAGGAAACTGAATGAAAACTTAACTAACCAGTTGTATTTATTAAGTTAATTGTAAGGAAGTGTTGTAAACTGTAAAATTAAAGTAGTTGCAACATCTAGTCAACAACTACTTAAAACATGTACCGCAGCTTAAAGCGCGTGTTGGCTAATAATACGATAAACATCGTTAATATTATCGCCAGACTTAAACTCTTTACTAATTGGTGTTGGATCTGAGCCAACCCATATTTTTAGCTCGGCATCTAAGTCAAAATGGCCTGCACTTTCTTTACTAAACTTGGTAATTTTAGAGTAAGCAATACTCACCATTTCCATTTTAGAGCCGGTCATACCTTGCTTATCAATTAAGATTAAGCGCTTATTAGTAAAAATAAACATATCACGTACTACTTTATATGCTTTTTCTACTTGCTCGCCGTCAATTAATGTATTGGCGAGGATTTTCTCTAAATCAGAATCGTCAACTTCGCTTGCATTACCCATAAGTCCGCTAAGTAAACCCATTATACTTTCTCCTGTTTAAATATTTGATTCTCTAATGTGTGACCATTAACTAACTGCCTGTACTGCCAGTGTTGCTGATGACAAAAATTCAGTAGTGCAATATCAAGTGGATCGCTCGTTGGCTGATACTCAACAACATATTCTTTATGTTGGCTCATATACACCCGGCTCACCCCTGCAATTGCTTGAAGCTGTTGCTCAACATTTTGATAAGCTTCGCTTAGCATTAATGTATAAAAGTGTTTATCGGTATTGTTTGTTTTTGTTTGATGCTCGCTTAGTACGCCTTTATCTAAATGAAGCACCTGTGAGCATAGTCGTTCAAGCTCAGTTAAATCGTGAGAGCTTAAAATAAACGTAGCCTGTTCACTTAATTCAGATACTAGCTCGCGTACTTCTCTGGCATGAATCGGATCAAGCCCTGCGGTTGCTTCATCAAGCATTACAATTTGTGGCGCGCCAATAAGTGCTTGCGCTATCGTAACGCGCTTGCGCATACCGTGCGATAAATCCCCCGCACGCTGCTTTGCAATTTCTTTTAAGCCAACCAAGTCAAGTACACGTAGCGCCTCAGTTTGACTTTGCTTAGCATCCATACCTTGCAGTTTTGCATAAAAAGCGAGTTGCTTATCTATATTAAAACGAGGGTCAAGTTGCGCGTCTTGCGGTAATGCACTTACTTTATTAAATAAAGCAGCGCTCCCTGGCTTATGCCCTAATATTTCAAGGCTGCCTTTACTTGGCGCTATATAGCCGCACAACAAACTAAATAAGGTGGTTTTACCCGCACCATTTGGCCCAACAAGCGCCACTGGCGCGCCTTTATTAATCTCAAAGTCCACATTATTAAGCGCAAGTTTTGCACCATACGATTTACTCAAACCGCTGGCTGTAATTAATGGTCTCATAGTGAGCTCCTTGCAAAAATACGTTGAGCAACGCTTAGTAACACCGCAGTTTGCACAAGGGGAATAGCCACAGCGCTTAATAATGGTAAATTTTGCCCCGCTAATAACTCTATTTGCACACCCGGAAATAAATAATCAAGCAAGCCTAATGCGGGTATTTGCCATTGCAATATACCAACTACAATACCGCCTGCTGCAAAGTATAAAATTGCCAATACAATAGATAAACGCGATGAGCGAGCAAAGGTATTTATTAACGTCATAAGTGCTACAAATGGACACAGAGTAATCACTAATATTAAAAATATAGAAAGCGCACGGGCAAAACCACCAGCCAGTAAACTTGGATCTCTAAACCCTAGTACAGCAAGCGTAGCCACAAGAGTAATGCCCACTAAGCAGGCTAATACCGCTAATTGCCCTAAAAAACGACCAAACAGTATTTCAAAGCGAGTGGAGCGCAGTGATAAAAACCTTAGTGTGCCGCGCTCTCTATCGCCCACCGTTTGGTCGCTACAAATAAATAAACCAAAAACAGGAAAGCTATATAAGGCTATTAACCAGTACATAGCAAATTCGGCCTCAGGCCAATCAAGCAGCTTACTTAAACCAATGGAGCCTGATATATCAAGGGCTATTTGCTCAAAATCGGGTGCACTTACAATGCCTACTGCCTGCCCTATTGGGTAGCGCAGTATTATTAGCCACACCAATGCAAAGGCTGCTAATGCAATAAGTCCACGTTTTGTTAAAAACATACGTACAAGCTCAAATCCCGCTATTTGCGTTAATCGCCCTACGTTTATCGGTAATGGTGTTGCCATTGACTATCCTTAATGACTTTTTATTTTCTGTGTATTTATCCACACTAAGTGTAAACACCTTGAATTACCAGCAAAAAAAAGCCCACCTATGGTGAGCTTTGTAACAATACATTTAAATGTAACAGCATAAATTGCGATATAAATTATAAATGCTGCTTATAAACCTCAAGTGCTTGGCTTAAATCGCTAATTAAATCTTCAACATCTTCAAGACCAATATGCAAGCGAATAACCGGGCCTAAATCCCAACCTGTATTTGAACGCAGCCCTTTCATAGTTAAATTAGCGGTTACTAAACTTTCAAAACCGCCCCACGAAAAGCCCATTTTAATATGCTCAAGGCTATCTAAAAATGCATCAATCGCTTTTTGATTACCGGTTTTCATCACAAATGAAAACAACCCATTACTGCCATCAAAATCACGTTTAAAAAACTCATGCCCTGGGCAGGTTTCAAATGCAGGGTGGCGAATATGATCAACAAGCTCATGTTGTTCAAGCCATTTAGCTACTTCTATTGCTGCTTTTTCATGTTGATTTAAACGCACACCCATTGTACGCAGGCCTCTAAGCGCTAAATACGCATCATCGGCACTGGTACATTGCCCTAGTAAGTACGAGTTTTCGCGCAAGGTTGGCCAGTACTTTTTATTAGCAACAGCCACCCCCATCATCACGTCCGAATGGCCGACAATATACTTCGTTGCAGCCTGAATACTAATATCAACACCGTGCTCTAGCGGACGATAATGCAAACCGTTGCCGTAGGTATTATCAAGTATGGTCATTACGTTATGCTCATTGGCTACTTTTACCATAACAGGCACATCTTGCACTTCCATCGTAATAGAACCTGGAGATTCTAAAAACAATACTTTGGTATTTGGCTGAATGTAGTCTTTAATACCTGCGCCAATGGTTGGCGGGTAGTAGGTTGTTGTAATGCCCAGCCCCACTAAAATTTTATCGCAAAAATCGCGAGTTGGTTCGTACACGTTATCAACCATTAAAATATGATCACCGGTTTTTAAAAACGATAAAAATACTTGGCTAATCGCCGCCGCGCCACAAGGGTATAGTGCACAGCCTTCGCCGCCTTCAAGTTCTGTAATCGCTTCTTGTAGCGCAAAGTGTGTTGTTGTTCCCCGGCGCCCATAAAATAACGTTTTATCGCCACGGGTTTTAGCAGCTTCTTTTAAATCTGCTACAGTATCAAATACAATGGTAGATGCACGCTGTACAACGGGATTTACTACGCCATGTGTATAGGCTTTTTTGCGCCCTGATGATACCAGCTGAGTGTTTTTATTACTTTTACTCGACATTGTTAATCCTTAAGGGTTTGTGCGCCAATGCTCAATTAAATAACGAGAGATAGAGTCGGTTCTAGGCAGCTTTAAATGCTCCCCTTCTTCGTGCCAATTACCAAATTGCTCTAAGTCTTCACGACTAAACCATTTTGCATCGTCTAGCTCTTCTTTATCTACGTTAATTTGCTCAGATGTCGCCTCTGCAAAAAAACCAAGCATAATGGACGATGGGAACGGCCATGGCTGAGATGCAACATAACGTACGTTATCAACCTCTATACCTGCCTCTTCTTTAACTTCACGCGCAACAGCTTGTTCCAGTGTCTCCCCTGGGTCTACAAATCCAGCAAGCGACGAATACATACCAGTGGGCCACGCGGCTTGGCGACCTAATAAACAGCGTTCTACTCCGTCAGCAAAGACTTTAGTAACCACCATAATTACCGCAGGATCGGTGCGCGGGAATGTAGGATGCTTACAGTTTTCGTTTTCACACACTCTAGAGTGCCCGGCTTCCACTGAACGGTTTTTACTACCGCAGCGCCCACAAAAACGATGCGTGGCATGCCAATAACATAACCCTCTCGCAAGGGCGGCTATTGAGGCATATTTAATGGTTACTTGAGGCCCATATTGGCGAATATCAAAAAACTGAGCGCCCTCTATTAAAGGCGTAAGTACGCTTTCATCCAGATCAGAAACATCCAATGCAAACACACCATGTTTAGCATTATTTAAACCAACAAAAATAGCACTCGTTAAATCTAAATGCGCCACTTGTTGATACGTTAAATAGCTTACTTTAGGGGTATCTTTAATAAATAGGGTTTGATTATTTTTAACTAAAACCCATTTACTTTGCGCCGACATTTGCGCTTTAAGCCACGATGGGTCTTTACGAAAATTTGAGCCTCTGTCTAGTGGCATGTTGCTATAATGAAGCATGTAAGTCCTTGGTAACTCGTTATGCTTTAAAATTACCATAATCATTTAGCAAACCCAATTGATTACAGTAATAAAAAAAGCCTATATAAGGCTTAATTCATCTATTACGGCTTTGTATTAAAATCTCTCATGTTGCAGGCACTTAGCTTGCACTTTTTTAACTATTTTTTACTGTTAAAGTAGCAAAGTATTATCAATTAAATGAAATTGCTCAGCGCTTTGTTTTAATACCTCTGCAGTTAACCGGTCAGCACCGTAAACATCGCACGGTACATTATATTGATTTTTTAAATGCCCAAGTAACAAAGCAAAGTCACCATCGCCAGAGAGCAAAATAACCTTATCAAGATTCTTACCCTGCTCTAACATGTCTATTGTTATGCCTACATCCCAATCGCCTTTAGCACTTCCATCACGGCGTTGAATAAATGGCTTTAGCTTTACGTCAAAACCAATCGCACGCAAAATATTTTGAAACTGATTTTGCTTTTCATCTCCTCGATAAATAGCATACGCAAAAGCACATTCAATATTGTATTGTGCCTGCATTACCCGCCAAAACGCATTGTAGTCAAAGTTTTTTCCGTAACTCTCGCGGCACGTGTAATAAATATTTTGCACATCAACAAAAATACCTACGCGTGGTTTCGTGCTTTGCTGCTCGTTTTGTAAAGTCATTTAGTGTCCTAGTGAGGATTAATAGCAATAAAAGTAACGTTATAAAATAAGTGTACCTTGCAATTTATATTTAAGTAACCTAAATTAGTTACATACCCTTATGTAACCAATATTGGTTACATATTAAAAAGTAACCATTTTGAGATTTTTATGATTGGTGTGATCAGCGGCGATATTATTAACTCGCAAACAATCCCTAAGCAGCAATACGATGCCATGCTTTATCAACTAGAGCAAAGTTTGCGAAACATTTCGGGGGAGCAAACACTTTGGAATATATACCGAGGCGATGCCTTTCAGTTACAAGTTAATAATCCTGAGCTCCTTTTTAAAAATGCCATACTTGTATATTTACACCTTAAATCGTCAGGTTATGAGCTACGGCAAAGCTTGGCACTTGGGCAAATAGATAACCCACGTAGCGATATAAAAACAGCAACCGGTTCTGCTTTTACCCTTTCGGGGCAAGGCCTTGATAAAATAGGTAATCAACGCTTTGTTTTTAATATTAATGAGCAGCAGCTTGATGAAAGCTTAAATCTTAATTTAGCCTTTGCCGACGTCTTACTCACTAAAATCACGCAAAAACAAGCAAATGCCCTGTATGTCTATTTAACATCACCAGACAACAGCCACGCGGCACTGGCTAAAGAGCTTAAAACAAGTCGCGAAAATGTAACAAAACTACTAAATTTAGCGCACTACCAACTTATAGAACGCTTTATTAAGCACACACAACACGTTATAAAAAATATAATTAAAGGAGGTGAATAATGGAGTTTTCACTTTTACTGGTCGCGCTTATTATTGGCCACTTACTCGCTGATTTTTACTGGCAACCTATGAGTTGGGTAAACGACAGAAATACCCGTCACTTTAAAGCCAGTAAGCTTTATTTTCATGTACTAGTGCATGGTGTAACAAGTGCACTCATTATTACCTTGTGGGAATACACATTCGGGTGGCAGCAACTAAGCAGTGTTTTAATTGCCACGGCGAGCATTATGCTGAGCCATTACTTTATTGATATAGCTAAATCGTATTCTAATAAAGGCGTGGTGCCTTTTTTACTAGATCAAATAGCGCACATACTCGTTATTATTGCGCTCAGTATTTGGCTAACTGATAACAATAGCTTTATGGCTGCAATTAATAATATGCTCACTGATCCCAAAATACTGTGGGTGGTATGCGGTTATTTAATTATTTTAAGTCCCAGCGCCGTATTTATAAGAATGATGTTAGAGCGTTTAACAAGTAACTTTTCAAGTACTGGTAGCTTACCACTTGCAGGGCAAAGCATAGGTATGCTTGAGCGCGTACTTATGCTGAGCTTTATATTGCTTGACCAATTTGCAGGGCTTGGCTTTTTACTTGCGGCAAAGTCGGTATTTAGGTTTGGTGATTTAAGTGCAAGCAAAGATAAAAAACTTACCGAGTACGTCATGCTAGGCACATTACTTAGCGTAAGTGTTACTTTATTTGTCGGCTTGGGTATTAACTATTTAATTAGGTAGGCAATACAGTAAGTACAAATTACAGACAATAAAAAACGCGCTACTTCTATTTATTTAAAGAAGGGAGCGCGTTTTTTGTATCAACCTTTAACCAAGTTCTAAATTAATTAAACGCCAATATAATCATTAACAATGATTAATCGTTACTTGTGCGACGACGGCGCTGGCCATTACCGCCAACAGATTCACGCTTTGCCCATGGGTTTTGCGCATTATCATCTGTTTTAGCTGCTGGCTTTTTAGAACCACCACGACGAGGGCCGGTACCATTACCACCATTGTTCGGCTTTTTACTGTTAGGCTTGCTGCTATCAGATTTAGGCTTATTAAAAGGCTGCTTTTTCTTAGGCTTTTTAGACGGCAGTGGGCGAGCATCTAATGCGCGCTCTGCTACTGGGTTAATAGGCTCAAAACCGTCTTCTTCAGCACGTGGGATAAGCTCACCAATAAAGCGCTCAATACCGTATAAATCAACAGCATCTTCTGTTGTTACAAACGAAATCGCATGACCCGACGCACCGGCACGGCCTGTACGGCCAATACGGTGAACGTAATCTTCATATACATTTGGTAAGTCGTAGTTAACAACATGCGGTAATTCAACAATGTCTAAACCACGTGCAACAATGTCTGTTGCTACTAGTACGCGTACTTCACCACTTTTAAAACCATCAAGTGCTTTAACACGTGCGCCTTGTGATTTATTACCATGGATAGCCGCGCCTACAATGTCATCGCGCTCTAGTTGTTTAACTAAGCGGTTAGCACCGTGCTTTGTGCGGCTAAACACTAATACTTGTTGCCAATCGTTAGTGCGAATCAAGTGGCTTAGCAATGCTGTTTTACGTGTTTTATCTACCGCATAAACACACTGAGTAACACTTTTTGCAGTAGTATTTTTTGCAGCAACTGAAATTTCAACAGGGTCATTAATTAACCCTTTTGCTAATGCACGAATTTCGTCAGAAAATGTAGCCGAAAACATCAAGTTTTGACGTTTAGCAGGCATTTTAGCAATTAAGCGTTTAATGTCATGAATAAAGCCCATGTCTAACATGCGGTCAGCTTCATCGAGTACAAGCACTTCAACGCTATCAAATTTAACTGCATTTTGATTATGTAAGTCGATTAAACGACCCGGCGTTGCTACTAAAATATCAACACCTTTACGAAGACGCTGCATTTGTGGGTTAATTTTAACGCCACCGTAAACTACAAATGAGCTCACATCCGAATGCTTAGCGTACTCTTCAACGTTTTCGCTTACTTGCAAAGCAAGCTCACGTGTAGGCGTTAAAATAAGTGCACGTACGTGGTTACTTTTAGCTTTAGGGCCTGACGACAAACGCTCAATAAGTGGTAATGTAAAACCCGCTGTTTTACCTGTACCTGTTTGCGCTGCTGCCATAACATCACGGCGTTCAATAATTGCAGGAATTGCTTGAGCCTGAATCGGCGTTGGCGTTTCATAGCCCTTTTCTAAAACCGCATTAACCAAAGACTGTGATAAACCTAAACCTTCAAAACTCATATAAACTCTCTTTTAAATTAGGCTACATTAGCCAGTTGCGCGCATTATACCTGTAGTAGCTAAGAATGCATGCCATTATTTACGTTGCGAGCAATTGAGCATAGCTTAATAAAATTAAACCTGTGCTCAAGTTGCTTAAAAATGCAAAAAACGGCCATAAGCCGTTTTATATTTATACTCAATTACTCTAAGTATAAGAGTTACTTAACACCTAACTCACGCAGGCGTTCTTGCAAGTAGCTATCTGCCGTGTAGCGCTCTGAAAGCACAACATCTGGATGCGGGTGTAAAAATAACGGTAGTGAAATACGCGATTTAGTAGATGCTTTACCCGTTGGGTTAATTACACGGTGAATTGTCGATGGGAAATACCCGCCCGACGCTTCTTGTAACATGTCGCCGATATTAATAATTAAGCTGCCAAAATCACATGGCACGTCTAACCAGCCGCCATCTGTTTTTTGAACTTGTAAACCAGGCTCATTAGAAGCTGGTAATACAGTCAATAAGTTAATATCGCCATGGGCTGCTGCGCGAATAGCACCTGGCTCTTCATCACCCGTCATAGGCGGATAATGTAGGATACGTAACAATGTTTGCTCAGAGCCTGCAATCATGTCTTTTAAATCAATCGAAAACTTAGCACGTACATCAGCCGGAGATTCAGCCTGAACCCAGCTTAACAATGTGCCAGCAAATTCACTTGCTAAACGGTAGTATTCACGTACATCAGCTTCAAGCTCTGCAGGAACGCGACCTTTAGGGTACACATGGAAGTACTCTTTAATGTCTTTTATTGTAAAGCCTTTCGCTACTTCAGATACTGAAGGCGGAAAGTAACCGTCTTGAGTGTCTTTAGAGAATAAAAAGTCGTGCTTTTGCTCTGAGTTAAAAAAGTCTTGCCAATTTTTGTAAATAGACTCAACTAAAGACTGTGGGATTGGGTGGTTTTTTAAAACGCCAAATCCAGTATTTCTTAACGATTCAACAAATTGTGCAGCCGCATCGGGAGCTTTATAATCAACAGTAGGTAATTGCATTGTACGTTCCAGTGAATAGGTTGTGTGAAGTGAGTTGCTTTTAATAGTGCTAAATTACTTATATAAAGTAGCAAAGCCTTCATTATAGCGCTATGCGAGGATAGACAAATGACCTCAAAAACATAAGGACATATGTCCGCAAAGCATAGTCACCGCCACTTGGCTTGATCAAGATCAACTTATAAAAAAACGTTGAATTTGCAAGGTTTAGTGCTTATATATGGTCTACTAGGGCGTGCTGACCTTTGGTGGGTGAATTTGTAGCAGACTGTTTGGTATTTAAGCAAGGCAGAGCCTGTGATGTGTGGTTGTTCCCCATAAATAGGCGATAACGCAGCATAAATGCCAAACATGCGCTACCCTTTGGGTTCTTTCTAGGGACGATTAACTCTTTGTTGCTCGGTTTTTACTTAGTCCACTAGGTTACAAACCTCGCGCCGCGATTAAATCGCCCCTAGATTGAACAAATTTCAATCCACAACGGTCAACACGCCCTAATATATTTTATTTGTGTAAATAAGGCTCCCCATGCGACAAAAAGTATCTTTTAAAAGCGGCGATTTAGAACTTGCCGGCCAACTTGAACTTCCCTCTGGTGACGTTAAGTTTTACGCGCTATTTGCACACTGCTTTACCTGCGGTAAAGACATTGCAGCAGCCACTCGTATTAGCCGAGCTTTAACACAACAAGGCATTGCCGTACTACGTTTCGACTTTACCGGTTTAGGTAATAGCGATGGCGACTTTGCTAACAGTAACTTTTCATCAAACATTCAAGATTTAGTATCTGCGGCAAATCATTTACGTGAGCATTTTGCGGCGCCGCAACTACTCATTGGCCACAGTTTAGGCGGGGCTGCCGTTCTTGCTGCTGCGGAGCATATTCCTGAAGTATCGGCTATTACAACCATTGGTGCACCGTCAGATGCGCAGCACGTAGCGCATAATTTTAAAGCACACCTTGATGAAATTAACGCAGCAGGTGAAGCTAAAGTAAACTTAGCCGGCCGTGAATTTACCATTAAAAAGCAATTTATTGACGATATAGCCAAGTACGATAAAAGCCACATAAGTAAACTTAAGCGCGCATTATTAGTAATGCACTCCCCTATTGATGCGACGGTAAATATTAGTGAAGCTGAAAAAATTTATGCATCAGCCAAGCATCCTAAAAGCTTTATTAGCCTAGATAACGCCGATCACCTTTTAACAAATAAAAACGATGCCGACTACGCAGCACAAATAATTGCAACGTGGGCAAACCGTTATGTTAAGTACGACAAAACTAAATACACGGCAAGTTTAACGGGTGGCAATGTACTCGTTGAAGAAAAAGACCATGTATTTACTCAGCACGTAAGTACAAAAGATCATACTTGGCTTGCAGATGAGCCAATAAAAGTAGGTGGTAAAAACTTAGGTCCTGATCCCTATCATCACTTATTAGCGGGGCTTGGTGCCTGTACGGCCATGACACTGCGTATGTACGCTACACGTAAAAACTTACCACTGGAGCATGTAAAAGTAGAGCTTGATCACACTCGCGATTACAACAAAGATTGCGACGATTGTGAGCAAACAGGTAACCTTGAAGCAATTACCCGTAAAATCACCTTACGTGGCGACTTAACTGAGCCACAGCGCCAGCGTTTACTCGAAATAGCCGACAAATGCCCTGTACATAAAACACTGCATAACAACCCGGTTATTGTAAGTGAACTGGTAGAGTAACTACCATAAAATTAATATAGCGCAGCTAACACTGCGCTATGCTTTTAAATATAAGATTGATTAAAATTTATTAAAAAATTGTATAGCTTCAATATTAACCAAAGCTGTAGGATCACACGTATACTCAAATTCTTCCATCTGCTCAGTACTGTGCTTATTCGGTGATGAGAGAATTGCGGACTCTGGGGCATAAGCTTTTAAGAGAACACCTCCTGATTCAATTGCGTTTAGACCACTACCAAACATCTCTGCAACACTTTGCAAAGGAGTCCAACAGAAACCAATCTTATTTTGATCATATAAAAATTGGCACTCACCACGATATAGTACCAATGCTTTCCCGGTGTATTTTGGAAGAGTCAACTTTAAGACACTGAGTAAGAGTTTATCATTTGAAAGCTTACGCCTTAATTGCCCTCCGTTCTCAGTCCAAATAAGATGAACTTTATCTTTTTTAATATGTAACTCGTCATATGATCTTAATATAAATTTAAAAGCTTCTGTCCAAATTGAACCTTTGAGATCACAAGTATAAATGCCAGTTACAAATTTACGGCCTACTTGCTCATATAATTCCATTGTTACTCGTTCCTAAAGCTTATTAGTATCTAAAAACGCCCCTACTTCTTTACTCATTCTATCCACCAGCCATTTTGGTCCACCATCGTACATATCGTTATGGCGCGATTTTTCTATTAGTGTTTGTGTAACAGGAAACGCATCCAGCTCTGAATCGTTTAACAACACATTCGCATCAGCTGGGTAATCACTACCCCGTAGAGTAAGTACGCGAATGCTTTTATTGCGCGGGATCAACATGCGGCGATGATCGAGCGTAATAATAGTGCTAACTTCGTTTGGATAAATAGAGCCATATAATGCGGAAATATCCCCGCCATTAGAATGCCCAAATAAGGTGAGCTTTGTAAAATCATA
The DNA here is from genome assembly GCF_040309305.1 of Pseudoalteromonas sp. RB2-MNA-CIBAN-0110. Lineage (NCBI taxonomy): Bacteria > Pseudomonadati > Pseudomonadota > Gammaproteobacteria > Alteromonadales > Pseudoalteromonadaceae > Pseudoalteromonas > Pseudoalteromonas sp. RB2-MNA-CIBAN-0110. The sequence continues at coordinate 25,221 of NZ_JBEOOQ010000042.1, forward strand.
CGCTGGGTATTTACTCGATAGCTCATTAACTAAAAACTTAAGCGTCACTACGCCACGGTGCCAGTTTTCCATGCGAGTGGTTAAGTAAGGTTGCTCACGATTAAGGTCAGGGTCAGTTTTTAATTTATGTGCAACGGCTACTGTTAAATATCCACGCTGACTAAACGCATTACTAACAAACGTGTATTCGTTATGGCTAATCCCGTAGCCCGCATTAATAAACGCTACAGAGCATTTTACTTGAGCTGTACACTTAGCATTGTTACTTGGCAATGTAATATTGATAGGAATAGTGCGATTGCGGCTTTCATCGGTTATAACGCCATCGTTTGCATAGCTTGTTGCGCCTATTACTGATGTGCTTATAACTGATGTACTTAGAGCTAGTGCGCTTAATATAAAAAGCTTTTTAAGTGTTTTTTGCATATTTAAACTTATATAAATTATTGTTTTTAATTAAAAATAACTTTTACTTTATAGCTTTGCGTTCTCTATTGTCAAACTATGCGATAATAGCCGCCATTGTTTAAATATATTTAGTAAAAGATCCAATAAATGAAATCATACAATAGCATTCAAGAACGTATAGAAATTTTAGAAGACAAACTAACCGAGATACATGACGAAATCGAAACCTTAAAAGCACCTGCTAAAAACAACAATGAACGTATTATTTTTAAGTTTATTGAAACAGGCAGCACAGGTAAAACGAAGGATTTTGTTCGTGAGTTAGGTATTAAATCACCACGTGACGGTTTGTTTTCATCAGGTGACGTTACAAAACTAATTAAAGATGGCGCTGAAGATATTTCACCTGCGTTATTAGAAATCGCAAGACAGCTTGCCAGTGCACGTAATAAAAATGGCCCAAGCCGTTAATTACACAGTCACGCAGTATCTAGAAGCCCAGCCAAGCTGTCGCTTCTAGATATGTAATCATATTAAACTAAATTAATCACATAGTTCTATATTAAGGCTGGTAAGCAAATTAAGTGCTTCGAAGCGATCAAACTTAGCATTCGCTAAAATATTATTATTCAAATCTATATTAAACGCTGTAGCACCTACAAAATCACATTTTGTTAAGTTAGTTTGAAAAAACTCACTATCGCGAAAATCTGTTCCTGTAAATTCACTACCGCTTAAATCAGCGTGTCTAAAATCAACATTTTTGGCAAAGCAGTGTGTTAGTTTGAGGGCTTTGAGAGTTAATTCAAAAAAAGAACTATTACTGAGCTCACAATAATTAAAACTCACCGGTGCGTTAATACTAAGCGCTGGCCAATCTACATCAGCCCATTGCAAACTATTTAATTTACAGTGGCTAAAACTTACATTTTCAAGCGAACTGTAGTTCCATTTTAGTGACGATAAATTACAGTTTTTAAAACTACATTCTATAAATCGGCAATTTTTAAACTGCCCGCCTGAAAAGTCGCAATCGATAAATATACACTCTTCAAACTCAGAGTTTTCAGTTAGCTGCTCTGCGTACTGCAAAGCATTAAATTGCTCATCAAAATACTGGTTATTATTACTTAACAACACAACTCACCTATTAAATTTAACCCGTGTAGCCATTACTTTTAGGTAAATCTTTTTTAAGCGCAAGCACTGCAATAAAAATCAAAGCAAATAGTGGAAATAGCGCTAAACAGCCACCTACAAAAGCTAAAACACCTGGCATAGTACTTTTACGCTTACCTATTTTGTAGCTAATTACAGCAAAAATAGGAATACACAGCACAATAATAAAAACTAAAAACTCACCAAATAAGGTTGCATTGATCGACATAATAATTCCTTTTCATCTGTTCGTTTAAAACACACTCTGCTATAAATTTAACCATAAAAAAACCCTTAAGCATATAACTTAAGGGTTTTTAAATTTAGCTCAAAAAAGCGAAACAAGATTACTCTTCGTTAGGTATCGCTTTTTCTACAACACTTATTGCAAGTTCAGCTAACGAATCAAGGTTAGGTTTGCTTGGCGCGTTGGTTAATAAACACGACGCTTGTGTTGTTTTAGGGAAAGCAATAACGTCACGAATGTTATCGGTACCACATAAAAGCATTGCTAAACGGTCAAGACCAAATGCTAAACCTGCATGTGGTGGTGTGCCGTATTTAAGTGCATCAAGTAAAAAGCCAAACTTGTCTTGTTGCTCTTGCTCGTTAATACCTAAAATTCTAAATGCAGTTTCTTGCATATCTGCATTATGAATACGTACCGAACCGCCACCCACTTCGTAGCCGTTTAATACCATGTCGTAGGCATCTGAAATAGCAGCTGCTGGGTTTGCTTCAAGCTCACAGGCGTTAATGTCTTTTGGTGCAGTGAATGGATGATGTACAGCATGTAATGTGCCTTCGTCATCTTCTTCAAACATTGGGAAGTCTACAACCCAAAGTGGTGCCCAGCTATTAAGGTTAGTAATTTCTAAATCAACACCAATCTTAACGCGCAGTGCGCCCATTGCTTCATTTACTGTGTTGCGCTTATCGGCACCAAATAAAATGATATCGCCAGACTGTGCATTAGTACGCTCAAGTAATTTAGTGATTACGTCTTCGCTTAAAAACTTAGCTACTGGTGATTGAACACCCTCAGCGCCTGCAGTGTGGTCGTTTACTTTCATCCACGCCATGCCTTTAGCGCCGTAAATACCAATAAACTTAGTGTAATCGTCAAGCTGTTTACGAGAAAGCTTAGCGCCACCCGGTACAGTTAACACAGCAACGCGACCTTTTTCGTCGTTAGCCGGACCTGAGAAAACATTAAACTCTACGTCTTTAACTAAATCTGCAACATCAACCAATTTCATTGGGTTACGTAAATCTGGCTTATCAGAACCGTAAAGGCTCATTGCCTCGCTGTAAGGCATGATTGGAAAATCGCCTAAATCAACGTTTAGCAATGTTTGCCACATCTCGCGGATCATTTTTTCAGTCATACCACGTACTTGATCAGAGCTCATGAACGAGGTTTCTATATCTATTTGGGTAAATTCTGGTTGGCGATCGGCGCGTAAATCTTCATCACGGAAACATTTAACAATTTGGTAGTAACGGTCAAAACCCGACATCATCAACAATTGCTTAAACAACTGTGGTGACTGTGGTAAAGCGTAAAAACTACCTTTGTGAACGCGGCTTGGTACTAAATAATCGCGCGCACCTTCTGGCGTTGCTTTAGTAAGTACAGGTGTTTCGATGTCTAAAAAGCCGTTTTCATCTAAAAAGCGACGAACAAAGCTGCTTGCTTTAGCACGTAATTTAATACGGTCACTCATTTCTAGACGACGTAGGTCTAGGTAGCGGTATTTTAAACGACGCTCTTCAGAGTTTACTTGGTTAAAATCAAGCGGTAATGGCTCTGAGCGGTTAATAATATTAAGCTCTTTACCTAAAATTTCGATCTCCCCTGTTGCCATGTCTTTATTTACTTGGCTGTCTGGGCGTGCGCGAACAATACCTTTTAACTGAACACAAAATTCTTGACGAAGTGTGTTAGCCGAACTCATTAACTCTTCAATGTCAGAGTCGAATACAACTTGTACTAAACCTTCTCTATCGCGTAAATCGACAAAGATAAGTCCACCAAGGTCACGTCGTTTGTTGATCCAGCCACATAGTTCAACTTCTTGATCTACGTGAGTTTTATTTAGCTGTCCGCAATATATAGAGCGCATAGTTTTCCTGTCAGATAAAAGGCTTAAACGGCTAAACTTATTTGTTTTAAGGCGTGTGATTTAAAAAACAGGTCACCACAATACAAATAAAGCCGCTAGCAATCTAAAAATAATCAAATTAAGCCCTGCATTATACTCAACTAACATTAAGATGCTAGGGCGTGTGCCGCTTTTGCCCTTGAATTTACAGCAGCTCGTTTTGTTATTTGGTACACTATCGCCACTTTATAATAAGGCGCTAGTTTGTATGTTATATATTGGATGCCCTCAGTGGTCGAGCAACGCATGGAAAGGCAATTTATTTTCAAGCCAATGTAAAAACGCCGATATGCTTAGCCAATACGCACAACATTTTAATTCTGTTGAAGGCAATACCAGCTTTTACGCTGATCCTTCGCCAAGCACCGTATTGCGTTGGGTAAACAGCGTACCTGACGATTTTAAATTTACTTTTAAGTTTAATCGTCGCTTTAGCCACGAGCTGCACCTAACTAATGTTCAAACCGAGCTTACTGATTGGCTTAACTTGTTCTCCCCTATTTTAGAAAAAACCGGGCAAATCATGCTGCAATTACCTAAAGCATTTGGTCCTGGTGACTTACCCAAACTCGCACAATTTATTAGCCTATTACCAAAAGAGGTTAATTACGGTGTAGAGGTACGTCATACTGCGTTTTTTCAAAAGGGCAAAGCCGAAATAGCGCTTAATCAGTTATTAATGGCAAATAACATAAATCGCATATCGATGGATACTCGCGCCCTATTTGCGGTAAAACCAACCACCGAAGCGCTAATAGATGCACAGCAAAAAAAGCCGCATTTACCCGTGCATGCCATTGCTACAAGCACGCAACCCATGGCGCGCTTTGTTATCGCCGATTTACAAAACGACTATAAACCCTTTTATAAACCGTGGCTGAGTAAAGTAAAACAATGGCTTGATGAAGGAAAAACGCCCTATGTGTTTTTTCATACGGCAGATAACCGAGAAGCGCCATTATTAGCAAGGCAGTTTTGTAAAGACCTTGGTTATAATCACAAAGCATTAAACCCATTCACTGGCGAAAAAGAAGCCCACCAGCAAGCACTTTTTTAAAAGTAAAACGACAGAGAAATAATAATGAGTGAATACGCACGTTACTTTACCGGTTACCCAGCTAACATTGTTGAGCAAGTATTAAGCCTTATAAATAACAAAAAGGTATGTGACTACTTACTTAAAAAGTATCCGCAAGCACACACTATTACCAGCGATAAACTACTTTATAGCTATGCAACCGAGCTTAAAAAACAATATTTAAAAAATGCGCCACCATTTGGGCGCGCTGCTTTTAAAAAGCAAGGCGATATGGTCACCAATGCACTCGGTACACATACGTATCGAATGCAAGGTAAAACCCGTAAGCACGATTTAGCGATAAACAGCGACTTGCTCCGCGCTCCCGAGCCGTTATTAAAAGCGTTAGTGGTACATGAGCTCGCCCACTTTAAAGAAAAAGACCATAACAAAGGCTTTTATCAACTTTGCTGTCATATGGAACCGAGTTACCACCAGCTAGAGTTAGATCTAAGAATTTTTTGTGTGGTAGTGGCGATGGGTGAAAATCCTTATTTAAAATAAAGGTTTTACCGTTGTTTAACTGAGTGAAAATAACGCCCATGCTTAAGTTAATATTTCCTTCCATAACCAAGCGTTCATACCCAGTCTTTTATCCCCGTAAGCAACTCACAACTTAACGCCTGCCCTTAATAAAAACAAAAAAGTTTAAAACTACATAATTGCCCTACATTTGAGAACTACACTCTTAATAGCTAATTCTTTCTATGTACTCTTAATCTTTGGAGTTTTAAATGATGAAAAATACCTATGCCTTTTTACTCAGTGCACTGTGCTGTGTAACCTTAAGTGCCTGCAACGAGCAAAACAGCCAATCACTTGAACAATCAAGCCTCAATGATTTTACTCTAACAAGCTCAAAGGTAAGCGATGGCGGTAACTTGCCTATTACTTATACGTGCGATGGGCAAAGCATTAGCCCTCCACTTAACTGGAGCGGTGCACCTAACACAACCAAATATTATGCGTTAATTATGGATCATAAAGCGCCAGAGGGAATGCATTGGTATTGGACCATGTACAATATTGCCGCCGATAAAACACAAATTAAAGCAGGCGAAACTCTCGGTGAAGTAGGCTCTAATAGCGTAAACGATTTAAACCAATACGCGCCACCTTGCTCTAAAGGCCCGGGTGAAAAAAGCTATACTTATACTGTGTACGCATTATCTGCACCGGTTACCTTTAATAGCGATACAAAAGTAGATCGCTCAGCATTACTCGCCGCTGTAAAAGATATTACTCTCGATACTGCAAGTATGACGGTCAAATACTCGCGAAGCGCCAGTAGCGCCGGGCACAAACCGGATTCAAAACCAAAGCCAAACGAGCAACCAAAGCCTGATAAATCATATTTAACCGCTAACGTAAAATCACCTCGTTGTGATGCTATTACACAATCAGTAAGTAATGCAGGGTTTGATCAAAGCGTATCTGTTACGTGCGATGAACAATATGCTTATATTGCCTCATCTACTTATCCTGATCATGACGTAATGACTGGTATTACAGGTACTAACGAGCAAATACCCGTTCCAGCTAAAGACTACGCCGCACCTATAAAACTAAACCCTAAAAAAGCAAAAACAATTACAACAATTGATGCAGCCGTAGGTGTTGCCGTTAATGGCGTACCAATATACGACTATTCTTCGCAAGGTGAACTGGACGTAAATAGCTACGATGAAAAACACGACACTTTAGCACTCGGACAGTTAGATATATGTGGCGGACACGCAGGACGAGGTGATGACTACCATTATCATGTATCGCCAACGTGTATGATTGACACAATGAAAAACCAATCAAGCGATGCCATTATTGGTTGGGCTTACGATGGTTACCCGCTGTATGGCAGTAAAAACCCAGACGGCAGTGCAATTGCCAAAGGTGACCTTGATGTATGTAACGGACAAACCGACGACACATTTGGTTATCGCTACCAAACATCAGCTACACCGCCGTATATTATTCAGTGCTTAGTAGGTGAAGTAGATACCGCAAAATTACCAAGAGTGTCACCACTTAGTGGCGATACTCAAGGTATAAGAGCCGATCTGCGCCCGCCACAAGGAGGCGTTGAAAACTTAACGCACGCAATCTCTGAAAATGGCAGCCGTACAATGAGCTATTCATACAAAGGTGAAAACTACTTTACTACCTACAGCCCTGCATCACAGGGAAAAGACTGCTATAGCTTTAAACAAAAAACCATCAGTAATGGTGGCAAGGTTCAAACAGGTACATTTTGTAGAGGCCCGCAGCCAAATCACCTTACTCCAACAGTCACTAAGCAAAATACAAATCCTGCCATTACAGGCAAGCATAACTTAAAGCTAGAAGCATGGGCTGATAACTGGTTTACAGCCTACATAGGCGAGCAGTTACTTGTTGAAGATTCGGTGCCTATAACCACAGAGCGCTCATTTAATGCACAAAGCATTACGTTTTCTGCAAACTACCCTATTGAGCTTAATTTAATAATTAAAGACTTTAAGCAAAACGACACTGGGCTTGAATACATCGGTGCTAAAAATCAGCAAATGGGTGATGGCGGTTTCATTATGCAACTTACCGACACCGATACAAATAAAGTAGTTGCCGTAAGCGATCAAAGCTTTAAATGCGAAATACTTCACAAAGCGCCGCTTAACAAATTATGCGAAAGCGAATCAAACCCTGTCGCAGGCGAAGGTGTTTGTACATTTATGTCAAAAGAAGCGCCAACTAACTGGCTGCAAAGTAACTTTGATAACGCAAACTGGGCTAATGCAGTAGAGCACAACTTTGCCGATGTAGGACCAAAAGACGGTTACGACGACATTAACTGGGATGAAAATGCAAAATTCATATGGGGCGAAGACTTAGAAACCGACAACACCCTTATTTGTAAAGCAACTATTGAGTAACCTCAATAAAAAAAAAGGTCAACCGCCTCAATAAAAGGTAGTAATTATGTATTTTTTTAAAAAATTAAAATGGCTAATGCTAGCGTGTATTTTAACAAGTATGAGCGCTCAAGTGAGCGCCCATACTTGTTAAAATACACAACAGCCCAAGTAATTTTAAGAGACGGGCAAGTTGAGGTTAAAGTATTAACTAATGCTGAGCATTTAATTTCAGCGCTGCAAAGCGAGCAAGCATGGCTTATGGGCGATATTGATAAGCTTATGCCTACAAACTTAAGTGCAGAGCAACAAGAAGAGTTTGTAAAAAATGCACTTAAACAAAAAACGAGCTTACGTGTAAATCAGCAAGTTATCGTGTTTGAACGCGTCGCTTTTACCACCAGCAACAACAACGAAGCGAACGACCTAGAAATTGTTTTTCAAGCGAAGCACACATTTACAACAGTAGATGATCTTGCTATATCGTTCCCTAAAAGTTTAGGTGCAGTACACGCAAGCTTTGTAAAACCACAATATAAGTTACTGGGTGCTGGCGATACCGCAAAAATAAAGTTCTAGTCCAAATATCAACATACCTAAAAAGCTTACTTAAAAAGGATTTTAGTAAGCAACTCCCTAAATACGCTAATTGTAGGCACATAATCAATATGCAATACTGCTTGGTACGTTAACACATGATTTTTACTATTTGCCAATCAGTGAAATTAATACATAAATTCTTTTTAGCTTTTTTTATCACTAATATCGCCCTTGTTGGACTTATGTTTGTGTTTATATACATGACCTTTTCGTCAGGGTTTAACGACTTTGTTGAACAAGAAGAAACAAAGCATGTCGCAATGGTTAAGCAGCAACTTATTGAGCTTTATAGCGAATTAGGCAGTTGGCAACCCATTACGCAAAACACGCAATTATGGCGCTCTATTGTGGAGCCGCAAAAAAAGCCAGGCGAACCTAAAACTAATAAACACACAAGCACCCCACCCAAACCAAATAGCAGTAAAGCAACGCCCTCTTTATTGTGGGTACACTTACCTGCGGGTTCCCTTAAAACAGGGCAACGTATAAGTTTATATGATCAAAATAAAAAAGTTGTTGTTGGTAGAACTAATTTAAATGATAACCCACATATAGAGCCTATTTTATTAAACAATAACGTTATAGGCTGGATAGGTTTAGTACCTTCAAAACTTGTGCAAAGTAGCCCAGCAAAAGCATTTTTAGCAGCGCAATTTCATAACTATTTTATGATCACATTACTCGTTATTGCGCTCGCATTTATTATGGCTATTGTGTTATCTCGCCATTTAATAAAACCAATAAAGCAAATAGTAACTGGCACCGATGAGTTAACAAACGGAAATTTTGCCAGCAGAATATCCTCCTCTAGTAAAGATGAGCTAGGTACCCTATCCAACAATTTTAACGCCTTAGCCCACACGCTTGAGCAAAACCAACAAATGCGATTTCAATGGGTGTCAGACACATCCCACGAATTAAGAACCCCACTTACCGTACTACGCTCGCATTTACTAGCCGTACAAGATGGCGTATTTACAGCCGATACAAAGCGCATTAATTTACTCATAAACCAAGTAGATAATTTAAGTCACATTGTTGACGACCTAGCTCAACTAGCACAAACAGATAGCGTTAATTTAACCTATAGCAATGCACGCATTGATTTAATAAACATTTTTGAGCAATCAATTGAAAACTACACCGCTCGCTTTAAAGAGCGTGAATTAAATGTAGACAGCAAAAGCTTAACCAAGGCCGGCAAATGTATAATAAATGGCGATAAAGAACGCCTTGTGCAATTATTTTCAAACCTGTTAGAAAATACCTGCAGATACACGCATAAAGGTGGGCAAGTAATAATACTTGCCAACAAAACACCCAATAATATTGAGCTTATTTTACAAGACTCAGCACCAAGTGTTTTACCAAACGACTTACAAAAATTGTTTGAGCGTTTTTATCGCGTTGAAAAATCTCGAAGCCGAGAGCACGGCGGCTCGGGCTTAGGGCTTGCGCTTTGCAAACAAATAGTAGAGGCACATGGCGGTCAAATATCGTTGTACAACTCACCACTTGGTGGGCTAGAAGTAAAAATAACGCTGACACTTTTAGGTTAAAATAATGGCATCACAAAAAATACTTATCGTTGAAGACGAAGAAAACATTGCAGAGGTACTTATTGCCTACGCTAAGCAACAAGATTACGAAACTGAGCACTTTAATAGTGGCAAAGGTGTAGTTAGTTTTGTAAAACAAAACGCTGTAGATTTAATACTTCTTGATTTAATGCTGCCAGATGTTGATGGCACAGAGCTATGTAAGCAAATTAGAGCATTTTCAAGTGTGCCTATTATTATGCTTACCGCAAAAAGTGAAGAAATATACCGCTTACGGGGTTTAGAGCTCGGCGCCGATGACTACATATGCAAACCCTTCAGCCCTAAAGAAGTTATAGCGCGCATAAAAGCCGTACTAAGAAGAACCAGCCAGCCTAAAACCAACATCATCAATCACAATAATTTCCAATTACACAAAGACGATTACGAAGCCCGCCTAAACGGCAAAAGTATTGGCTTTACCGCCGTCGAGTTTAAAATATTTTTATTATTTATAAGCCACGTAGGTCGTGTTTTTACCCGCGAAGATATTATTAATAACGTATACAGCGACACAACCGACATATCCGATCGCAACATTGATACACACATTAAAAATATACGAAAAAAGATTAACGACATTCAAGCAGGACTAAACCCAATAGCAGCGGTTTATAGTGTGGGTTATAAGTTTAAAGAGTAGGTTTACTTATTCAAATAAAGCTAACATGACGAAAAAGCGCGATATAAATCGCGCTTTTATTTTAATCACTAACCTGAGCACTCATAACTAAAGATTAATAGCAGAGCAAACGTTGGGTTTCGTTTCACTCAACCCAACCTACGTAAATAGACTTAAAGCCCTAAGCCTGCCATAAAGTCGTCATCGGCATCGTCTTGCTCTACTGCTGTAGATGCTTTTTCTTTATCCGCTTTTTTACGTGCTTCGTTTTCAATTATGTCATCTGGGTCTAGTGCTTCTGCAATATCAAAGTCGTGTAATTTAATAAACTCTGTTTTATCCATCGCTAATTCCAAGTAAAAGATATTTTGCTTACTTGTGGTGAATGTTACGCGGCGAGCTTGCGGGCGATCCATCGTGGTATCTACCGATATTTGCACTTGCTTGTTTATTGCCATCATTTTTGGCTGGTTTTGCGTAATCGAGGTATGTAATTGCTCGCGCACTTTAGACGTAAAGTCGCCAACAATTTGATTCATCAACTCGCCTAGTACGTTTGATACGTCGTCTGATAAATGGCTATGCGCTATTTCATCTTCTGGCATTCCCATGTTACGCATGTAATCGCCATAAATTTCCATCGCCGCTTGCGAAGTAAAGTTGGTAATTACAAGCCCTGTAAAACCGCCGTCAAATAAAACAAAGCAGCCAATATCTGGTCGCATACATGTACGTGTTATTTTTTGCACCATGGCTGAGTAACTAATACCATTACCGCTGGCTGATGTGAGTACGCCTGTCACTGAATGACAAAGGGTTGCTAATATATCGTCTGTGCTGATGACCTTACTTTTGCTCATTTAATCTTCTCTTTTATACTTATTATTCATAATTCTAGTCAAGCTACTGAATTTATCACTGACTATCCAGTATAAAATGTTAAAATAGCGCCATTATTTACAAAGAGACTGCCTTCGTGACCATAAAAGACAGTATTTATGCCTCTGAGCAACAAGTAAAAGATTTTAGCTTTGACCAAAATGTAGTCGAAGTTTTTCCAGATATGATCCAGCGCTCTGTCCCTGGCTACGCAACGATTGTCAGTACAATGGGTAAACTTGCCGGTGAATACGCACAAAGTAACTCAAATCTTTATGATTTAGGCTGCTCACTTGGCGCAGTAACACTTAGCATGCGACGAAATATTCGCACCGATAACTGCCATATAATAGCGGTAGATAATTCTCAAGCTATGGTTGAGCGTTGTAAGGTACATTTACAAGGCTTTAAATCAGATGTGCCTGTTACTGTTACTTTGGGCGATATTAACGAGCTTGAGATTCAAAATGCCTCAGTAGTAGCAATGAACTTTACGTTGCAGTTTATTCCACATGCGCAGCGCCAAGCTGTGCTGGAAAAAATATACGCTAATTTAAAACCTGGCGGCGTATTACTGTTAAGCGAAAAAATTAAAGCTGAAAACGAGCAATGCGACAATTTATTGATTGATTTGCACCACGACTTTAAACGACACAATGGTTACTCTGAGCTTGAAATAAGCCAAAAGCGTACCGCCATCGAAAACGTTATGCGCCCAGATACACTAAGCGCTCACTTTACTCGCTTACAAGATATTGGTTTTAGCCAAACTCAAGTGTGGTATCAATGTTTTAATTTTTGCTCAATGGTAGCAATTAAATAAAGAGAGTCATCCATGTCTCAATGGTTTAACCAATTTTACGCATCTATCGCACAAAGCCCACTTAGTCATTGGCTAGAAACCTTGCCTGCACAATTAAAACATTGGCAAAACGAGGCTAGCCACGGTGATTTACCTAAATGGCAAAAAGTACTTAAAAACTTACCAGAGGTGGCAACTTCGCACGTTGATATTTCTACTAAGGTAGAAATTGGCGCCCCAGGGGAGATGAGTGATGGCGAGCAAAAGCAAGCCATGCATTTATTAAAACGCATGATGCCATGGCGCAAAGGCCCATTTAGTGTGCACGGTATTGAAATAGACACAGAGTGGCGCAGTGATTGGAAGTGGGACAGACTCCTGCCTCATATTGAGCCATTAAAAGGTCGCACTGTTTTAGATATTGGTTGTGGTTCAGGTTATCATTTATGGCGTATGCGCGGTGAAGGCGCAGAGTTTGTAGTGGGTATTGATCCGTCTGATTTATTTTTATGTCAGTTTCAAGCAATTAAACACTACAATCCAGACGAAAACGTGCATTTACTGCCACTAGGCGTTGAAGCATTACCTGAGCTTAAAGCGTTTGATACGGTTTTTTCGATGGGCGTACTTTATCATCGTCGCTCACCTATCGACTTTTTAGCGCAGTTAAAGGCGCAGCTTCGCCCAGGCGGCGAACTTGTACTTGAAACGCTAGTAATTGAAGGTGATGAAAACACAGTATTAGTCCCTACCGACCGCTACGCTAAAATGCGCAACGTTTGGTTTATTCCAAGTACTGCAGCATTAAAACTGTGGATGGAACGCGTTGGCTTTAAAGATGTGCAAATAAAAGATTGCGCTATTACCACGCTTGAAGAGCAACGCAAAACCGATTGGATGGAAAACGAATCGTTAATCGACTTTTTAGATCCAAACGATACAGGTAAAACAATTGAAGGCTACCCCGCTCCACTTCGAGCCATATTAACCGCAAAAGCATAGCTGTTAATTTAACGCCTTTAATACTAAAAAAGCGCCTATGGGCGTTTTTTTGTTTATTTAAACAACAGACAGCGGACAAGTGTCCTTGTTAATTATTTCAAAATTACATTTGAGCTAGCCGCGACCTTGCAATTGTTGTAAAATACGCGCGTTTCTAAGCAACCCAAAACAACTATTTTGAGGAAAACCTGTGAGCGAACAAAAACAGTCTCTAAGCTATAAAGACGCGGGCGTAGATATCGACGCTGGTAATGCACTTGTTGAGCGTATTAAAGGCGTAGTTAAAAAAACTCGTCGTCCTGAAGTAATGGGCGGAATTGGTGGTTTTGGCGCACTTTGCGAAATTCCTGAAGGCTACAAGCAACCAGTATTAGTTGCAGGCACAGATGGCGTTGGTACTAAACTACGTTTAGCAATCGACTTAAAAAAACACGATACTGTTGGTATTGATTTAGTTGCAATGTGTGTAAACGACTTAATTGTTCAAGGTGCTGAACCCCTGTTTTTTCTAGATTACTATGCAACTGGTAAACTAGATGTAGACACAGCAGCTGACGTAGTTACAGGTATTGGCAAAGGTTGTGAAATTTCAGGTTGTGCCCTAATTGGTGGCGAAACAGCTGAAATGCCAGGTATGTATGATGGTGAAGACTACGACATGGCAGGCTTTTGTACCGGCGTTGTAGAAAAATCAAAAATTATTGATGGTACAAAAGTAGCAGCAGGCGATCAGCTTATTGCACTTGCTTCAAGTGGCCCTCATTCAAATGGCTTCTCTTTAATTCGTAAAGTACTTGAAGTGTCAAAAGCTGATACCAGCGCTGACTTTGAAGGTAAAACTTTAGGCGAAACCTTACTTGAGCCTACACGTATTTACGTAAAACCTTTACTTGAGTTATTCAAAAACGTTGACGTACATGCGCTTTCGCATATTACTGGCGGCGGTTTTTGGGAAAACATTCCACGCGTATTACCCGCTTCAGCAAAAGCTGTAGTTAAAGGTGATAGCTGGCAGTGGCCACCTATTTTTAACTGGTTACAAGAAAACGGTAATATTACTACGCACGAAATGTACCGTACATTTAACTGTGGTGTAGGTATGGTTTTAGTAGTCCCTGCAGACAAACTTGAGCAAAGCTTAACAATGCTAAAAGACTTGGGCGAAAATGCATGGCACCTTGGTGAAATTCAAGATGCAGCAGCTGGCGAAGAGCAAGTTGAAATTGTAGGTGGTGCTAAGTAATGGCACCGACTCGTCTGGTAGTTTTAATCTCAGGTAGTGGCTCTAATTTACAAGCCATCATAGATGCCTGCGAACGTGGCGAGATAAACGGGCATATAGCGGCTGTTATTAGTAATAAAGCAGACGCTTATGGCCTAGAGCGTGCAAAACAAGCAGGTATTGCTACAAAAGTGCTCAGTCATAAAGATTTTGACTCGCGCGAAGCGTACGATGCGCAATTAATGAACGTTATCGACTCTTTTATGCCAAATCTAGTTGTATTAGCTGGGTTTATGCGTATTCTTACTCCTGGCTTAGTGCAAAAATATGTTGGAAAAATGTTGAACATTCATCCATCTTTGTTGCCTAAGTATCAGGGGCTGAATACCCACCAAAGAGCAATTGATGCAAAAGACGATGTTCATGGCGTAAGTGTTCACTTTGTTACTGAAGAATTAGACGGCGGTCCCGTTATTCTTCAAGCGCAAATACCTGTACTCAAGGATGATACAGCAGAAACATTAGCAAAACGCGTGCATGAGCAAGAGCATATAATTTATCCTTTGGTGGTCAAGTGGTTCAGTGAACACAGACTTACTATGGAAGCAGATTATGCAGTTCTTGACAAAAAACAACTTCCTGCACACGGCGCGCACTACCCACAATAAAAAAATAAGTGCCCTGTTGTTATGTGCGGGCGCTTTACTTCCAACTAGCCTAATTGCAGGCGAATTGACCCAGTATCAAGCTAATTACGATATTTTACGCAAAGGTAAAAATCATGGTGAGGCTGTTCGTGAGCTCAAAAAAACGGGCGACGATACTTATGAACTTACATACCACAGCAATATTGAGTGGATGATTTTCTCTGACTCTCGTGAAGAAACATCAAAGTTTACTTTTAAAGATGGCAAGGTTACCCCGCATCATTACAACATGATTCGTACAGGGACAGGCCCAGATAAAGATTACAAAATTGATTTTGATACAACAAACAAAGTAGTGACTAGCAGCGCTAGTGAATACCCACTTAAATGCGAATGGACTGATGAATTTCAGGATGCTATTTCGTACCAAGTGCAAGTGCGCGAAGGATTGAAAAAAGGCGAAACAAGCTTTTCATTCCCCCTTATAGATAAAAAAGGTAACCGCCGCGACTACAACTTTGAAGTTGTTGAAAAAGAGATGATCTCCTTACCTATCGGTAATGTAGAAGCCATTAAAGTGAAGCGTTTATACGATAACGATAAACGCCAAGCAATTGCATGGTTCGCGCCAGAAATGGATTACATGCTGGTACGTATGTGGAAAGGCGAAAAAGGTATGGAGCAGTTTGAAGTTCAAATGAATTCATTTACTGTTACTGCGCCTACAGCTGTTGCGCCTGCTACAGCACAAAAACCTCAAGGAGCTAACTAAGTTTAATTAAACCAAAGTTAAGCTAGGACCTGTTGACCTTTCAGGATTAAAATTTGTTCAACCTAGGGGCTATTTAATCGCGGCGCGAGGTTTGTAACCTAGTGGGCTAAGTAAAAACCGAGCAACAAAGAGTAAATAGCCCCTAGGCAGAACCCTTCGGACAGCGTATGTTTGGCATTTATGCTACGTTATCGCCTATTTATGGGGAATAACCACACTACATAGGCTCTGCCTTGCCTAAATACCAAACAGTCTGCTGCAAATTTAACCTCGAAAGATAAACAGGTCCTAATATTTAAAATAGGTGGGCTAAATTAGCTCACCCATTTTAAACAATGCAAATTCCCCAGGCTCCATTTTTTGCCAACGCTCATCATTCGTCAAAGGCCTTGTAGCTATAACTGTTACTACATCGTTTGGTGTGGTCTCTTGTTGAAAATCAACCACCATGTCGGCGTCAATCAACGTTGCTTTACCAAATGGCGCACGGCGCGTTATGTAATGTAAGTTATTAGTGCAATACGCTAAAACAAACACCCCATCGGTCAATAACATATTAAACACCCCTTTTTCACGAAGGGTATGCGAAAGCTTAGCGGCGTATCTAAAAACCGACGCCATATTACTTGGACGCTTTGGGTATTTTTCACGAATTTTATCAAGTAACCAACAAAAAGCGAGTTCGCTATCGGTGTTACCTACTGGGCGATAGTACTGCGGTTTTAAATCATGATAATTAGATAGCTGCCCGTTATGAGCGTAAGTAAGCTCGCGCCCCCATAACTCTCGCGTAAAAGGATGAGTATTTTCAAGGCATACTCTCCCGCGGTTACCTTGGCGAATATGGCTAATAACCGAGACACTTTTAATGGGGTATGCTTTGACGAGCTTTGCAATTTCAGATTGATAACTCGGCTCAGGATCTTTAAAGGTTCTACAGCCTTTACCTTCGTAAAATGTAATACCCCAACCATCTTTATGTGGTCCCGTGTTTCCGCCACGCTCTAAAAGGCCTGAAAAACTAAAACAAATATCGGTAGGCACATTGGCTGACATGCCAAGTAATTCACACATTAATAAAATAACCCTTAAAAACCATACATTAAAATAAATAGCGTTATATTTGTGTATTAAGCGTACACTAATTTGCAGCCCGCTATAACGGCTATACTTACTTAAAAAGTGTCATTTTGCTATTAGATTTATTTATTTTTACGTTAACACTACTTACGGTTAATGCTTTGACTATACGATAGTTATTGTGCGTTCCTCTGTCGGGTAATTAAATATCGTATTTAAGTTACTTTCTACTACAATTTAACATCGTTATGTACTTGAAAATTACTGTTACTAGCGCTACTCTAAGTGAGGTGGTCTGACCTCTATTAAGGAATAAAAATGACACTCATATTTACACTGGTTCTAATCGCGTTGCTTTGCACTGCGGTTTACCACAGAGCAAGTTGGAACACAGCACTTGGTGTTTCGGCTATAACTTTATTAATTGGTACCTTTGCAGGTGCTTTTGGTTTAATTAGCTGGTTGATCTTTTTGATCATCGCGGTTCCTCTTTCTGTTACTGGCCTTCGTCAGCAATATATCATCAAGCCTATTTTTGCTACGTTTAAAAAAGTAACGCCAAGCATGTCTGATACTGAAAAATCAGCTATTGATGCCGGTACGACGTGGTGGGAAGCTGACTTATTTTGCGGTAACCCAGATTGGAAAAAACTTCACCAATACCCAGTTCCTAAACTTACTATTGAAGAGCAAGCCTTTGTTGATGGCCCTGTTGAAGTAGTATGTAGCATGTTGGACGATTGGGAAGCAACGCACGAACTAACCGACCTTCCTCAAGATGTATGGCAATATCTAAAAGATAATAAATTCTTTGCCATGATCATCAAAAAAGAATACGGCGGTTTAGAGTTTTCTGCATTTGCACAATCATGTGTACTTCAAAAACTAACAAGTAAATCAACATTACTTTCGTCAATTGTTGGTGTACCGAACTCTTTAGGCCCAGGTGAATTATTACAACACTATGGTACAAAAGAGCAAAAAGATCATTACTTACCGCGCCTAGCGAGCGGTCAAGAAATTCCATGTTTTGCATTAACTTCGCCAGAAGCGGGTTCTGATGCAAGCTCAATTCCAGACTACGGTGTGGTATGTAAAGGGCAATGGAATGGTGAAGAGGTTGTGGGTGTTAGTTTAACGTGGAATAAGCGCTACATTACACTTGCCCCAGTGGCTACCGTACTTGGACTTGCGTTTAAATTACAAGATCCAGACGGCCTAATTGGCGACAATAAAGAGCCAGGCATCACCTGTGCACTTATTCCAACGGATACTCCTGGAGTTGAAATTGGTCGTCGACATTTCCCGCTTAACGTACCATTTCAAAATGGTCCTACTCGCGGTAAAGACATTTTCGTACCACTTGATTATATTATTGGTGGTCCAGATATGGCTGGTCAAGGCTGGCGCATGTTGGTTGAATGTTTATCGGTTGGTCGTGCAATTACATTGCCGTCAAACTCTGCCGGTGGCATTAAAATGATTGCTATTGCGACAGGTGCTTATAGCCGCATTCGTCGTCAGTTCCGTTTACCTATAGGTAAAATGGAAGGTGTTGAAGAGTCACTAGCTAAATTAGCTGGTTACGCTTACAGCTCTGATGCTGCGGTTAGCATGTCTACGGGTGCGGTTGATTTAGGCGAAAAGCCATCTGTAGTTTCTGCCATTATTAAATACCACCTGACAGAGCAAATGCGTGATGCAACTATTCATGCAATGGATGTACTTGGCGGTAAGGGCATCATGCTTGGGCCAAATAACTATTTAGGTCGTGGCTATCAAGGTGCACCTATTGCCATTACCGTTGAAGGTGCAAACATCTTGACCCGTAATATGATTATTTATGGTCAAGGTGCTATTCGCTGTCATCCATTTGTACTTACCGAGCTAGGTGCGTGCGAAATTGAAGACCGCGAAGAAGCGCTTAACGTATTTGATAAAGCGCTAATGGGTCACATTGGTTTTACTATGTCGAACCTTGTACGTACTAAGTGGCTTGCTCTTACCGGCGCTCGTTTTACAAGTGTGCCGTACAACGACGAAACCGCTGAGTTTTACCGTATAGCGTCACGCTTTAGTGCATCACTTGCTCTTATGTCAGACATTAGCATGGCAGTATTTGGTGGTTCACTAAAACGTAAAGAACGTATTTCAGCACGTTTAGGTGACTTACTTAGTTACTTATACTTAGTGTCTGCAACGCTTAAGCGTTACAACGATGAAGGCCGTAAAAAAGAAGATTTTGCTCTAGTAAAATGGAGTTGCCAAGATCACCTTTACCATTGCCAACGTGCACTTGCTGATTTAATTAATAACATGCCTTCGGCTCCACTACGTGCCGTGTTAAAAGTATTGTTATTCCCGTTTGGTCGCCCGGTTCGTAAACCAACTGACCAACTTGAGCATAAACTTGCGCAACTACTACAAGTACCTAGTGAAACGCGTAACCGTTTAGCAAGCTATGTATACTTAACAAATGAGCCGCTTAACCTTGTAGGTCGTCAAGAGCAAACGCTTAAAGACGTACTTGCTGTTGAGCCATTATTTGACCGTGTATGCAAAGAAAAAGGTCTTAAACTGCCATTCTTCCAGCTTGATAAAGTAGCGCAAATGGGGCTTGAAGCAGGCATATTAAGCCAAGCAGAGGCTGATAAACTAGCTGCTGTTGAGCAATCTCGTTTAGATGTTATTAACGTTGATGACTTCGACCCTGCTGACTTACTTGCAGGCAAAGCCGCACGTAATAGCGTTAAAAAAGAAGCTGATGCTGCTTAACTAATTTAGTAAAGCAAGCACCCCAGCTGTAAAAAAAAATCCAAACCAGCGCATAATGCGCTGGTTTTTTTTGTGCAAAATTAACCTGCAACAAACACCACGGTAAACCTAAACTCAACAAAATAATGTTTAATCTCTCAAACGTAATGCTGTAAGTTACAAAGGTCGCTAAAAACAACAGCATACTAGGTATAAACTGGCTAATATAAAACGTCCGTGCTTTTTGGCATGTATTAAAAAACAAGCGATATTGTGTATAAATTTTAGCGCAATCAAATTGTAATGAGCTGCAAAATAATACAATAAAAGCCATCGCCACAGCATCAAGTATATTAACGAGATCAGCACGCTCAGCAGCTAACGTAGTCGAGGCCATAAACACACATAAAAGTAACGACATACGCCATACCAGTGTCCAGCTGTGATTTATAAAGTAGCAAGACCAAAAACCAAACAGTGACCGAACACTAACACGCCCATTTATATTAACTCTAGGTATAAGCAAGCTAATGCTAAAGATGATTGAAAAACCAATATGATAAATAAGCGGCGGTATGTTGATGGGAGTGAATAAAAAAAGGCCGCTTAACATAAAACCATAAACTAGTGCGCTAGGTTTGTATAAACACACAATGCCTAATCCTAACTGAATAAACATAAATACTATAAAATGCGGCACCTTTAACCACTGTTCAAAGGTAAGATCAAGCGCTATCAACAAACTAGCGATAAGCCAGCCATTGCTGATAAATAACAATTTAATATCGGCAAGGTGAAGCCAGCTAGAGTGAGCGATCGTAAGTTGAAACAGCCGTTGGTTACTATTTTTAATCGCCAGTTTCATTGCGCTTATCATCACGCTTTGCAATAACAAGTAAAATAGTGCCATTTGCGCGCCATATAAAGGCGTATCTGCACTATCTATAATTTTCCCTAAGCCTAAAAAAAGCAATAATACAAAACCAAGAGCGGATGATCCCAACACCACTAAAAATAACAAACCAAAGTTTTTTAGCTGTTGAAGCAATTGCTTAAGCTCAAACGTGTACGCTAAATACCGGTAACCTATAAACGCGAGATACTGATTAAGTTTGCTTTTTATGCTTATGATACTCATAGCGAGACACACTTAAAACCATGCTCAATAAACACAGCGGGCTCATGGCAAGTAATGATAATTTGCCCATTGGGTTTGTCAGCCAAATAAGCATCGAGTTGGCTTAAAAGAGTGTGAATACTGGTTTGATCGAGCGCAGCACTTGGCTCATCTAATAATAAATAAGGTGATTTACGCATTAATGCTAAAATTAGCTGGCATTTTTTTTGATTGCCCGACGACAGTGCTTCGAATCGCGTATTTAAAAATGCATTAAAGTTAAACCCGTTAACCAGCGAATGGGGCCAATCGCAACCTAATGTGTTAACAGATAAATCAATAATTTGATTTGCAGTTAAAAAATCTGGTAACGCAATACGGTCACTGGCAATTGCTACGGTTTTTGTTGGAGTGTTCAATCGGCTACCAGCAAATAAAAGTGAACCACTTTGCGGCTTTTCAAGTCCTGCTAGCATCATCAGTAATGTCGTTTTTCCTTGGCCGTTAGGCGCTTCAATACACCCCTTTTGATCTGAAAAAACTTTGTTGTAATCCTTAAAAACAACATTGCCTGAAAATTGCTTATTTAAGCTTATGACTTCAATCATAAAATATCCCTCTAAACTGACTATTCATTATAAGAATTCTGTTATGAGAAACAACTAATACCAATTCGCTTAATTAAGTGATCTATTTTGAGGATGGAGAAACGTGTTGATAGCTAGGCAAAAAATTCGCTATTTAGTTTTTCTAAATGAGAATTTTTTAACACAGGTAGCGACACGTTTAGCCCCGCAAAATGATTAAGTATTATTGCGGATTGGTATAATGATTGGAGTGGTGCTGTAGCTCACACTGCATACCACCCATGAAAAAATTAAGGTGGTTAAAATCGCTGAAATAGCTTCTGGCACGAGTAAATACTTTAACTAGCCGTTATAGCCGATAAGAGCTAATTACGTCATGTGTGACACCATGGGGCAATTTAAGACTGGAGCGGTATTCAGTGCTAAGTGTTTAACTATTCATGGAGATAGAAGAAGATGAATATTTAGGAATAAGAGGAATATTAAAAAGTCGATTTTTTAGCTGATAGCCAAAGAATGTTTTACTAAATTATTTAATCAAGGATTTTATAAACTTGTTATTGAGGAAATAACAAGTGGCGGAGTGGACGGGACTCGAACCCGCGACCCCCGGCGTGACAGGCCGGTATTCTAACCAACTGAACTACCACTCCGCAG
>NZ_JBEOOQ010000043.1:0-47020 GCF_040309305.1 Pseudoalteromonas sp. RB2-MNA-CIBAN-0110
GCATTACATTTTTAGTAACCACAGCACCCGCACCCACAATACTATTTTCACCAATACTCACACCCGCTAAAATAATTACACCTGCGCCAACCCATACGTTATTGCCTAACACGATAGGTGCTGCAAAGTTTTCCTTATTAAGCCTTTCTGCTGGATTAGTAGCATGTGACACAGCTAAAAGCTGAACGTTCGGGCCTATTAAGCAGTCATCACCCATGGTGATTGAGTGATTGGCCAATGGCTAGTTGAGGTGTGTAATTAATATTTATAAAAGTAGGATTGTTAATGAAGGCTGAGATATTTAGTCGTTAATCGCTATTTAGTAGTTTTACCTAGTTGTCTTGTTCTAAATTTTATATAGATACTTCTAATAAAGTACTTAAGAAAACTGTACTATTACAGGTGTTTTAAAATAACTATAACGAGAAACATATGAAATTATTAACTGCAGCAACTTTAATAGTTGCTTCATCGACAGCTTTTGCACGCCCTGCACCGCTAGTGTCTATTCCTACTCATGATGCCTTTTTTAATAGTATTGCAGCGCATTGCGGTAAAGCTTTTGAAGGTGAAGTAGCGGTAGATAACGCGAAAGGGCCAAGCTCATTTACAGATAAAAAGCTGGTTATGCATGTACGTAAATGTAGCGAGACTGAGTTACAAGTGCCGTTTCATGTAGGAGACGATGCATCACGTACGTGGATCATAACTAAAACGGGTAGTGGCTTGAGTTTAAAGCACGATCATCGTCATAAAGATGGAACAGACGACGCATCAACTATGTATGGTGGCCATACGCTTGATGCAGGGTTCGCGCAAATGCAGTCGTTTCCAGCAGACCAATACTCTAAAGAGTTATTTGTAAAACAAGGCATTGCACAGTCTGTAGGTAATACATGGCAAATGTATATTTACCCAGAAGTATTTACTTATCGATTAATTCGCCAAGGACGTGAGTTTAAGGTGGATTTTGATTTAACTAAACCGATTACTCCACCATCAGCACCTTGGGGTTATAAAGACTAAGGCTACTTACCCTTGTTTGTATCTTCTTTAGTTTCGCATTGTAGTAAAACACTTAAATCTGGTTGGTAAGCACGTGGTTTTGTTGGAAAGCGCTCGTACTCTTGCACGCCTTCAAGTATTTTCAACATAAAGGTATTGCCGCGGCATAGACGGTCCGCATGGCGTAATAAAAATACACTTTGATTGGTAAAGTGTTTGTAATCGTCTGACTGGATTTCTATTTTATAGTTGTCTTCGCCAATTTTGGTTTGGTAGTAATGCACTTTGTTGTCAAAGTCGTAGAGCTTCTCTGTTTCGGCTTTTTCAGCAAGTGCAGTATTTGCACTTGAAAGGGCCACCAGTGTAGCGCCTATAAATAAGCGTGGTGCGTTTATTCCTTTCATAAAATATATCCTTTAATTTGCGAACTTTATACCCATTAATAAGAGTAATAAGGTCAATTTCTTTACGTATTAGTCTAACACCCAAAAAGGGAAAGTGTGATGTTCAAACAAATAAAACAACTTTTTGCTGTATTCGATGAACAGCAGCCAAGTATGCAAGAGCACGATTTAAAAACAGCTGTTGCTGCATTATTAATTGAAGTTATGCGTGCAGATACCAAGCTTGAACATGATGAACAACGAACCCTGACTGTAACCTTAAAAAAGTATTTTAATTTAACAGATATTGAGGTTAATGAGCTTACTAATAACGCGGCAAGCAGCTTAGATGATTCGATAGATTACTTTCAGTTTTCAAAACAGATTAATGAGCATTGCAGCGCGGCGCAGCGAATTGAAATAATAGAGTTATTATGGCGCTTAGCGTATGCCGATGGAGAAATAGATCCCCAAGAAGACTACGTAATACGTAAAGTAGCAGGGCTTTTATATGTAACGCATACCGATTTTATCGCCGCAAAACTCGCGGCGACAAAGTAATTAGTTATTTAGGCGTGCAAGTTACCTTAACTTACTTGCAACGCTTACTAACTGATGAGCAAGCGCCGATACTCGCTCTGCAGTAACAGGTTCATTAATTTGCCCATTTTCATCAAACAATGTGTGTACAGCGGGTACTGCAAGTTGATCGGCAAGCACTAACGATCCAATACCACTTAGTATATCACGTACATGATTTAAACCGCGTAACCCACCAAGTCCACCTGGTGATGCTGAAAACAGCGCCACTACTTTATTGCGAAAAGCAGGAACAGCACCTTGTTCCGTGCGCGATGCCCAATCAATCGCATTTTTAAGTGCTGCAGTTATAGATCCGTTGTACTCTGGGCTTGCTAGTAAAATACCGTCAGCTGCACGTAGTTTGTCTTTTAAAAGCTGTACATCGCTTGGTGTACCTTGCGCTTCAATATCTTCGTTAAATAGTGGGATGTTTAATTCGTTTAGTTTTATTACTTCTACTTCAGCACCTGTTTGTAGAGCAAAACGTGCTGCCTCATTAATAATTTTTTGATTAAAGCTTTCTTGTCGAAGACTTCCTGCTAGGGCGATAATTTTTGGTGCTGACATGCTAGTGACCTTTTAGTGTTTAAACTTACAACGCTAATGTAGCAAAATTTTGCTTGTAGAAAACCCCAATAAACGCAACACTTGTGTGCGTAAATGCACATAAGTATAAGGTAAGCAGAATGGCGATAAAATTTGAAGATTGGCAAGACGTTAAAGTAGCGTTTGAAGTAGCACGATTAGGCACGTTAACGGCGGCAGCAGAAGAGCTTAATGTGCACCACAGCACAGTACTTAGGCGAATTAATAATCTTGAAAAAAACTTAAATGCACGCCTTTTTCATCGCCATGCTCGTGGTTACAAGGTTACTGAAATTGGCACCAAGTTATTTGCAACAGCACAAACTATCCATAGCTCCTTAGAGCAGTTACATAACGATATAGCAGCAGCCGATAGCACCCTTAGAGGGAGTTTATTGCTAACGACGGTAAGTGGCTTTATGGATGTACTTGGTGATGTATGTGAGCAATTTCAGGTATTACATCCGCAAGTGCAGTTAGAAGTTATTTTAGAACAAAAAAGGTTAAGGCTCGATCACGGACAAGCACATATTGCAGTTCGTGCAGGCCCAAGACCTGATGAGGGCGATTATATTGCTCAGCATTTAGCGCAGTTATCATCGGGTTTATACGCGAATAAACGTTACATTAATAAGTACGGCATGCCTAAATTATTAAGTGATTTACAACAACATAATTTTGTATCGGGTGTGGCGGGTTTTAATGCCCGCGTGCCTTATTTTGCATGGGCTGATGAACATATTCCTGCATCGCAAATTAAGCTGCGAGTATCTGAAACCGCAGAAGCGACTCGTGCAATAATTAAAGGGCTAGGCATTGGCGGATTACAGCATGACGTAGCGGCGCAATATTCTGATTTAGTACCTATATTACACAGTGAGTTAAGCTGGCCTACCGATGTATGGTTAGTCACGCATCACTTAGTGCATCGCACTGCTAAAGTACAAGCTTTTGCAGGGTTGTTAAAAACACATTTTAGTAAGTTAGCTGCTAATCAATAGTTTTAGCAGCATTTTAGCTGTGTTTTAAATGATTATAGTGTTTTTTTTACTTCTATCCCTAGGCGTTTGGCCAAGCGTACTAAGTTAGCTCTATCTAATTCAAGTACTCTTGCTGCTGCTGACCAGTTGTAGTTATGCTTCTTTAATTGCTCAGTAATTACGTTGTATTGCAACGATTCTACAGCTTGCTTTAAAGGTTGGTTGATTAAGGTGTTGGTTGTAATTTGGCTTGCTACTAGAGAGTTTTGCGGCGCACTCGGGGTTAAATCACAGTGCTCGCTTGTAATGGTTATTATTGGATTTTGCCATTGGCTTTGTTTTGCTTTTAGGGCGCTGCGGCTAATGACATGTTCAAGCTCGCGAACGTTACCTGGCCAGTTGTACTGATTAAGCAGTACTTGTGCTTCAGGGCTTAGTTTTAATTGTTTTATCCCTAATTTACGGGCTGTTTGCTCAATAAAATAACCAGCTAAGAGTGTTATGTCGTGCTCGCGTTTACTAAGTGGTGGCACAGTAATAGGGTAGACACTGAGGCGATGGTATAAATCGGCTCTAAAGCGACCTTGAGCTACTTCTTCTTTTAAATTTCTGTTGGTTGCGGCAACGACGCGTACATCTACGTACTTTGGCGTGTCTTCTCCTACCGTTTGTATTTCGCCACTTTGTAGCACTCGTAATAGTTTACTTTGCATGGCAAGGGGTAGTTCGCCAATTTCATCTAAAAATAACGTGCCGCCATCAGCTAATTGAAATTTACCTTGGCGCGAGTTTTGTGCGCCTGTAAAAGCCCCTTTCGCATGACCAAAAAATTCACTTTCGGCGAGGTTTTCGGGAAGCGATGCACAATTTAAGTGAATAAGCGGTTGATCTTTGCGAGCTGAATTTAAGTGAATATTACGCGCAACAAGTTCTTTCCCTACCCCTGTTTCACCTAATATAAGCACGCTAAAGTTAGATGCTGCAACGAGTTTAATTTCGTTTTTAAGTGTTTGCATTAGCGGACTTTGACCAATAATTTCACCGCCGTCCCGTGTTAACGCTTCACGATTTAGTTCTTGCACTAATGCACTTGAGTGCTGTGCATGCTGTTTGTAATGGGCAAGCTCTAAAGCTGTTTTAAAATGCGCACTACACAGCGTTTGTAAGGTATTGAGTGTATCAGCGCTTATGCTGTTAAATGCATTGGCGTTAAGGCTATCAAACGTAAGTACGCCAAGTAGCGCGTTTTTATCATAAAGAGGTAAGCCTAAACATGCATGTACCGGTATGTCGCCGGTTTTAGCTAATAGCAATCCGTCGTATGGATCGGGTAGTGGGCAGTCGTGCGCAAATTGCAGCGCGAGTGTGCTTTTGCAAATAGCTTCTAGGCGAGGGTGTTCTACTATTTTAAATCGTCTGCCAAGGCTGTCGGACATTAACCCTTTAATTGCCAGTGGTTTTAATTGCTCGCCCTGAAGCACTAATAACGCACTTGCATCACTAGGAATCACCCGCTCAACCGTTGCTAGTAATTGATCAAAGCTATGCTCGTGTAGTGTACTTTGAGCAAGCTCTAGAGCAACTTGTGTAAGGTTGAATTGCTGATTCATGTCAAAATGACCTATTCGAGTTTTTATGAGTTAATTTATAGTAGGTCATAAAGACTCATACTGTAAAGTGGTTTAATTTAACATATTGAATTTAATTAATTAAATTTGTTGGCACAGTATGTGTAATAGCTAAGTAACGTAGTTAGTTACAGAGATCGCCATGAACACACTAATGCTGAATAATTTAAATAATCAAACACAGTTTAGTTCACTATACGAAACAGTATTATTTGCTGCCAATACTGCATTAGCTGTGAGTTTAGTGTGTATTACGGCAAGTATTTTAATTAGCTACCCGTTTGCTGAGTACTTTTCCATGGCGGTGCAAGTATCAGCTCATATTGGGACTATTGTTATTGCTGCTATTTTAAAAGTAAGTTACGTACTGCGCTGTGTTGCACAACATGGTTTAGGGCAGGAGGTACGATAATGCGCCCTATAAACTTAATTGAGCCAATGCCAGCACGCGTTGCTATTCATAAAGTATCTCAATGGCCATTATGGATGCTCGCTTTTAGACCTTTCTTTTT
This sequence comes from Pseudoalteromonas sp. RB2-MNA-CIBAN-0110, assembly GCF_040309305.1. NCBI lineage: Bacteria > Pseudomonadati > Pseudomonadota > Gammaproteobacteria > Alteromonadales > Pseudoalteromonadaceae > Pseudoalteromonas > Pseudoalteromonas sp. RB2-MNA-CIBAN-0110. Next base: position 5,676 of record NZ_JBEOOQ010000043.1, read on the forward strand.
AGGCGGTGGCTTATTGGCATTTTTGTCGGTGGGGTATTGGCTACTTATTTTAACAGGCCATGCAAGTTGGCACTCATCGATACCTGCGACATTATGGCACGCGCACGAAATGCTGTTTGGCTTTGCAGGAGTTGTAGCTGTTGGCTTTTTACTTACCGCTGCACAAACATGGACAGGCGTACCGAGCATAAGTGGGAAAGCCCTTATGTGGCTTACGTTTATATGGCTTGCAGCGCGCTTAGCCTTTTTTGTGATATTGCCTGATATTGCTCATTTTAATTTATATGCTGCACTTACATTACAAGTTATTTGGTGGCTAGGCGCCATAGCAGTACTGGCTAATATGTTATTAAAAGCCAATAGCAAAAGTAACTATCCGTTTTTAGCTATTTTAGCTGTGCTTTGTGGGCTCAATGTATTGTATTTAATACTTGTTTTAAAACAAAACATGCAGCTTGCACTTGGTGTGGTTGATACCGCAGTACTGGTAATTACTTTACTAGTTGGCATTGTTGCGGGTCGCGTTCTACCATTTTTTACCGCTAAAGGTCTAGGTTTAACCGCACAAGTTCGCACTCCTAAAATAGATAAAGCGGTGATGTATTTATCTATTTTGGCTATCACTTTATTTTTCATCAACAAGTTGTTTTTGAACACGATTAATCCTGCGTTAGTTGTTGCAACTGTTGCTGCGCTTCACCTGGTCAGGGCTGGTTTTTGGTGGGATAGCAAGGTATTGAGAGTGCCGTTGTTATGGTCTTTACATTTTTCCTACTTAGCGTTAGGCGTAGGGTTAATGATGGTTGCATTTAGCTTTTATAGCAGTGCAATACAATTTAAAGATGCGCTGCACTTAATCACTATTGGCATAATAGGTATGATGATTTTAGCAATGATGACGCGTGTATCACATGGTCATACAGGGCGTACACTCGCTATTCCTCATTACATGGCTGTTGCTTTTGCGTTTTTGCTTGTGGCCGCTATTACTCGTTCATTACTCCCTTTTATTATTGGGCCTCACCTTGCTTGGCAAATAAGTGCTTTGCTGTGGTTAGTGGCTTTTTCATTATTTTTAATTCACTGCACACCTATATTAACGCGGCGTCGTGTTGATGGGCGTCGTGGTTAGTTCATCCATAGGAAACACATATGTTATCTGATAAAACCATTGAGATTGTAAAAAGCACAGTTCCGTTATTAGCGCAGGCGGGTACGGTTGTTACCGATCATTTTTATAAGCGTTTATTTAGCCATAATCCTGAGCTTAAAAATATTTTTAATATGGCGAATCAAGATACAGGTCGTCAGCAATTTGCACTTTTTAATGCATTGGCTGCGTATGCACAAAATATTGATAATTTAGCCGTATTAAAAGAAGCGCTAACACGTATTAATCATAAGCATACAAGCTTGAATATTTTACCTGAGCATTACCCTATTGTAGGTGCACACTTAATTGGTACGCTTAAAGAGCTTCTTCCTGAGCAATTTACTCCCGATGTTGAATACGCTTGGCGCGAAGCTTACGGCGTACTTGCTGATATTTGTATAACCGAAGAAGCTGCTTTGTATGAGCACAGTAAAAATAAACACGGTGGTTGGGCGGGAACTCGCCAATTTGAAATAACCAACAAACAGGCTGAATCAGAACTAGTAACGAGTTTTACACTTACGCCAGTTGATGGCGAAGCTGTTATTACACATAAACCAGGGCAGTATTTAGGTATTAAAGTTAAGCCAGAGGGCGCTGAATATGAAGAAATTCGCCAGTATTCTATTTCACAAAAAAGTAACGCTAAAAACTACCGTATTAGTGTTAAAAAAGAGCTACAGCCAAAGCCTGGTATGGTGTCTAATCATTTACACTCATTAGAGCAAGGCACTATTGTTGAGCTATACCCGCCGGCAGGAGACTTCTTTTTACGTAATAATACAAGTCCAGCGGTACTCATTTCAGCAGGTGTTGGGCAAACGCCAATGCTGGCTATGCTTGAAACGTTATTAAGTGACAACTCTAATCAAGAGATTATGTATTTACATGCCTGCGAAAATACTCAGCAGCATTCGTTTTCAAAATATTTAAATGAGTTAAATGCAGTTTATAACCGCTTACAAACAATGACGTGGTTTAACCAAGCGACAGAGGGCGCTGACTTTACTGGGTTAATGAACCTAAACGCAGTACAAGCACAGCTACCATTGAGTAATGGTGACTTTTACTTATGTGGTCCTGCCGGTTTTATGGCATTTATAAAAAACCAGTTACTTGAATTAGGTGTTAAAAACGAGCAGATTCATTATGAAGTGTTTGGTCCGCATCAAGACTTGTAATAACGCTTTAAAATAGAAAAAGGCGCGCAGCGATATGCTGCGCGCCTTTTTTATTAATTTATAAACATTAATAAAGTGCCTTATAACTCTTTACAGGTAACACCTTCAAGTACTGTAGTAAGCTCTTTTTTAGGATAGTAAAGCTCGCATTGGTTATTACGTAGTTGCAAAATAAACTTCTCAGATTTTATATTATGCGCGCCCATAATTACTCTGCCATCAGACCCTTTACTCATTGCATGATCAATTAGCAGTTCGCTACGTTTAGTAAATACCGAATCGGCAAGTGTTACTAATGTGCCTCCCTTAGCTTGTTGAATTGCCTGTTGTAGTGTTGTAATAACGCTGGGATTAACGCTCGTTAATATAGCGGGTTTAGCAGGCTCACTATCTACACTTTGGCATCCGCCTAAAGCGAGCAAGGTGGCTAATGGGAGTAATAATTTAGCCATTACCTTTCCTCACCCAGCGTTGGCCAAGTTAAGTCCATATTACGCTGGGTAAATTGTACCGGCATATTTAAAGGAATGAGAGATTCACGAGAGCTTGAAAAATTAGCTGGTTCTGCTTTTGCAGCAGCCGTTCTAACTGGACAACTGCCATTTTCAACATGAAATAATGCGGTGGCTAAAACGGCCTCGTCACTGTCGCCTAACTGATGATCAAAGTCGTCCTCAATTTCACAACCTTGAACATCAGCATCAAATTGTGGAGTAGGGGTTGGTGTAAAACCCGCAGCGTATTCGCCAAATCCTTTGCTATTTACGCCACTAAACTGAATAGTGTAATAGGTTGTTGCGCAGTTATGAGTTGGGGTAAAGCCATAGGGCTTACCGCAGGTTGTGTCGCCAATTAAAATAACTTCTGCGTCTATACCTTTTAAACCATTAATAAAAGCTTCTGATGCCGAACAGGTGCCTGATGTGCTTAATACATAAACCTTTGATAGGTTTAAATCAGGTAGGTTTTCACCTGTGCTAAAAAAAGTAGAGTAATCTATTTCCTCATCAATAAATGGGAAGGGCGAATCAACAGGTTGTTTATCGTTTTGTTGAGTTTGATAATAAAAGCGGTTGTTAACGTTGGCATTACCGGCAACCATATAAGCTAATTGTGCCGACAGTGCTAATAAACCACCACCGTTATATCTAAAGTCGATTACAAGCTCATCAATACCATCGGTTTTAAACTTATTTACCGCATCAATAAGTCCTTCTTGGGCAATGCTTATATGGCTATTAAATTGCATGTAACCCACGCTTGAACCATTTGCGGTTGTAATCGTTTTAACATTTTGAACAGGTGTTTGTTCAATATTACCAGCGGTTACATTAAATGTTTTTTCGGCGCCATCGTTACTGCGTACAACAATAGTATGTGAGTCGCCGTTAGTAGGACTAAATAAACCTTCGTTAAGCGTATCTACACCCGACTCTGTATTGGTATTAATGCTAACACCGTCAACTGAAAGTACAGTATCACCACGTTGAAAGCCTATTTGGCTTGCAGGTGAATCATCTTCAAGATAAGCGACGCGTAAAATACGGTCGGCTGTATCGCCAATAAATGCCCAATTTATACCGTAACCAGAAGTAACGCCCGATTGCGCTTCTTGAAAGTAATCTTCAGTAGGTTCTGAAAAATGAAAGTTATCTTTTTTTGCCCCTGAGTCGGTAAGCTGCTCTGTTTTTAATTGAGCGAAGTAATCGGCTACTGTTGTAAAGCTTTCAGGGTCGTTATCGGCAATCTCATCATACCAAAGGTAGGTTTCGTCGCTCCAAGAGCGAAGCCAGAGCTTTTCATAAAGGGCAGAACCCGCTTGATCTGGGTAGGGGTTGTTGTTATTAAAGGGATCGTTACCCGTACGAGGGGTTTCGCAAAAGTTTTTTAAATCGTTAGAGGGCTCAAATACCGCCGCTGTCCATGTTGGGCTGCTACTAACAGGTGTTGTAACTACAGGAGCAGAGTCGATACCGCCTCCGCAACCCGTTAAAGCAAAGCCCGAAAGTGCTGCAAAAATGGCAAGCGAGGTTTTATTATTTTTAAACATAGTTAAGGACTTTCTGTAAATAAGTTGTTTAAAATATTACAACACTCGCTCGTTTATTCAACATTTATAACTTTGATTTATGTAAATGAGTGTTAAAGCTTAGAGCTTGCTCGCACTACTTGTATCTGCAAATGCTTGCTTTTTCCACGCATTAAATAACTTTTGCTGTTTATCAGAGATTTTTAAACCGTATGTTTTCTGCATGTAAGCGTAAGTGTCGGCTATACGTTTACGTGCATAGACAGGCGGTTCAACTACACGTTGCTTAAAGTTTACTTTTACTTCGCAGCGACCATACTGTGTGGCGTTTTCGCTAAGCATGCCAAAACGATAATTAGAGCGATCGGCATTAATTTCGCCAATAGCTGGCGCTAAGTTATTTATATCAGCTTCCATTTTTCTAAATTTAGCACTTACTTTACGGCAGTTTTTACGTCCGCCATCTTGCCAACATTGTAGCTGATGACCAAATTCCCACGCCGGAACAATATGTTCCCACTCAATGCGTAGTGCTCGCACATTTACTTTGCCTGAGCGGGTAAGTGTATTTCGAGGAATGTAACCACAGTTAGAAGGATCAGGAATGAGTTTTTTGCCTTCTTTTTTAATATCACAACCGCAGTAAATACTTTTGGCGTTGTCAGGGAGGGTTTTAATTAAATGTCTTTTAGCCGTTGAAAAACGGGTAAATTGTTCGGCAGATACCGAAAAACACACACAACAAGCCAGTAAGGCCAGAATAAATCGAGTCATATCCATCACAAATGTGAACTACAGGAACAGGCAGTTTAAAGCCTTGAAGATAAAAGATAAAGTTAACTTAAGGCCTGCACTTATATTACTAAAAAGTGTCCGATTAATTTTTTATTCAAAGTTATTTTCACTATTCATTTATTTCTTACTATTTATCGTATTTTAACCACACAAGATTATACGTTAAGGAGTATGCTTAAAGCTTACTCAATATGGGGATTTGGATTGCAAATGAAATTTGTTGATTATTATGCAGTGCTTGGAATATCGCCTGATGCAGACGATAAAGCGGTTAAAGTAGCTTATAAAAAGTTAGCCAGAAAATATCACCCAGATGTAAGCAAAGAGCCTCAAGCAGAAGATAAGTTTAAAGAAGTAGCAGAAGCTTACGAAGTCATTCATAACAAAGAAGAACGCACTAAATACGACGAGTTACGTCGTCATCAACAAAATCGTGCTCGTCAACAGCAAGGTAATTATGGTGGTAACAATGCTTCATCGCAAAGTAATTATCAGCAAAGCGATCCTCAAACCGATCAAGAGTTTTCTGATTTTGTTAATTCAATGTTTGGCGGCGCCGGTGGATTCAATCGTTCCGGGCAGGGCAGAAGTAACGCCGCTCGCGCGCAAAAAGGACAAGATGTGGAAATAGAGTTCCCGATTTTTCTTGAAGAGACTTTAGTTGATACCGTTAAGCCTGTTGAGTTTATGTTACCGCAGCGAGATAGTAGTGGTCGTGTCTCTGAAATTAAAAAATCACTTAAAGTGAAAATTCCCGCAGGTTCAGTAAATGGCGAACGAATTCGACTAAAAGGGCAAGGCGGATTAGGGTCAGCGAACGGGCAAAATGGCGATTTGTACTTACAAATTAGTTTAGTGCCCCACCCATTATTTGATGTTGAAGGTCATAACCTAAATATAGTCGTCCCTCTTGCACCATGGGAAGCGGCTCTTGGTACAAAAATAAATTTACCTACGTTGGCAGGCAAAATCCAATTAACTATTCCATCTAATAGTCAGTCTGGTCAACGCTTGCGTATTAAAGGTAAGGGATTAATGAGTAAAAAAGCCAAAGGTGATTTATTTGCTGTGCTTAAAATTGTTAATCCAACATCTGTTGATGATACCAGTAAAAAACTTTGGGAAGAATTAGCCGAAAAAGCTCACTTTGATCCCCGTAATAACTGGAGCAAGCCATAATGCAAATTATCGTGACACAAAAAGATGATTTACTTACTAGCAAAGAGCTATGTTTGAGTAGTGATATTAGCGAAGCAATTTTATATGAGCTAGTTGAGCACAATATTGCGGTTCCAATTGAGGGGAAGCATGTTACGCAGTGGCAATTTACGGTATCTGCAGTGACCTTAGTTAAAAAAGCGGCCCGTATTCAACATGACTTTTCGTTAGATTGGTCGGCAATAGCTTTAGTTTTACAATTGCTGGATGAGCGTGATGAGTTGATTTTCGAAAACGAAATGTTAAAGCGACATTTGAGTCGATTTAAACACTTGGAATAAAATCTGCCCTTGGGTACTTCCTAGGGCTTATTTACTCTTTGGTGAGAGTGCGCTAGTTCTTAAAAACCAATATGACTACTTTGATTTATTCTTACTTTTAATTCGGATAAATCGTTTTAGTCGTATGTTTTGCATAAGTAGTAATATTCCACTTAGGCAAAAAAGTACGCTGGTTGCTGCAAAACTAATAAGCAGCGGATTATTAAAATCCTCTCGCTCATCGTAATCCATAATATGTAACATCCAAAAAAAGTCGAAAATTCGCCATAGTGTGCTGCGAACGGTGATAACTTTGCCGTTATTTTCTGACAAATACAGTGTTGTGTTAAATGTGTCGTCAAATTGTACCTGCCAAACATTGGTTTTATATCCAACTTCTCGCATACCTTGCTTTAGCAGTACAGCGCTTGTCACTTGAGCATCAATAAGTAAGTGTGCTTTAGCATTTGCGGTAATTTGTATTTTAGTTGGCGGCTCAAAAGGCCGGCCTGTTATACCGTTAAAGCTTTGCTGTTCATCTTTATTTATTACTGTAATTATAGGTGTGGTTAAAAAGTTCTCAAAAATTATTTGTGTTGGATTAACCACCTGAGATGCAATATCGTTAAGGGAGGCAACATAATCAGCCTGCGTAAATGGGTTATTAAGAGTACGTGTTGCAAGATGCTCCCCATGAACTTTATCAAGAGGAATAGCGCTCATGACTAAACCGCCTAATAGCCAAGCTAAAATTTGTAATGTGAGCAAATAACCGAGCCATTTATGTAACTTGCGAGCATACTTAAATATTTTTTTATTCATGTTTTAGTCTTATTATTTTTAGAGGCTAGTTTATTACATTAATGGGATTAGTTACTGCGACATTTTGTCGCAGTTTAAACTATAGCTTACTGTAATCATTTAAAAATAAAAAAGATTACACTTAAATTGCTAACATGACTTATTTGTTTAATTGAGCTGAGTGTTTGATATCCAGCTAGCTTTAAACGCTAAAAAATACTTAAAAGCTGCGAAATATCTATATAAAGTGGTTAATAGAGCATAGTTGATTTGGTATAACGGTAAAACTGCGTTAAAGTTTGCAATGAAATTATTAGAGGATAAATACGAAACGATGTCGGAAATTCAATTTTTAAATGTAGATCTTGAGCTTGAATCAAAGCAAGATATTAGTTTGCTAGTGGCAGACTTGAAAAAAGTCGCGACGATTTTACATTATGACAAAGACGAATACCGTCAATTAGCGCGTATTGAAGCAACAGGTGTAGTAAACACGCCTGACAAAGCAATAAACCATATATGTGAGCTTATTGAATCGTGTTCGCGTAACGCGCTAAAGCAATGGTTAAGCTGTTCACGTAGAACGTTTGATATTGGTTTTGAATCAGGCACTTCCCCTAAGTGCTTTAATCAAGCCTTAGATGCAGATACATTACTACGTATATCTGCGATTGGTGCGGGTATGGAAATTACAATTTACCCAATCGAAAAGTAACTACCTTCGCTCTACGACTGCTGCGGTCATTTTTGATACGCAGCACAGCTCATTGCGGCTATTTGTAATTTTTATTTCCCACACTGAACTACGTTTGCCAATATGAAACGCTCTTGCCGTTGCTGTTAAAGTGCCGTTGCGAGATGCTTTTAAATGACTTGCGCTAATTTCCTGCCCCACGCAGTAAAATTTTGTAAAATCGACAACAAAGTTAGCTGCATAGCTGGCAACTGTTTCGGCAAGTACAACGTTAGCACCGCCGTGAACCATTCCCATTGGGTTATGATGCTCAGGAATTGCCGGCATAGTGGCTACTAAGTAATCATCACCAATTTCAGTGACTTCTATTCCCATGGTTTTCATTAATGTTCCTTGGCCATCAATGCCTTGTTCTAACTGCTTGCACAGCTCTAAAGTGATGGGCTGGTACCAAATACTCATAATGACTCCTTTGCTTTTTTAATCATTTATAAACCTAGCTTTAGTTATATCCCTAAAATGTACACAAGTGAAATTACTTTGGCTATTTTAAGGCTTAATTTAAATTTGCGATTTTTATTTAACTGTATATACTCACAGTTAAATATACTGTATGGAAAACCAGTTGTATGCGACCATTAACGAACCGCCAAGCTCAAATACTCGAACTAATTAAAGTTTTTATTAAAGACACTGGTATGCCTCCTACACGTGCTGAAATAGCGCAAACATTAGGTTTTAAAAGTGCCAATGCTGCTGAAGAACATTTAAAAGCACTTGCTAAAAAAGGCGCAATTAAAATGAAACCAGGTGCAAGCCGTGGTATTCAGTTAATTGAAGAAGAAGAGCCAGAACAATTAGGTTTACCGCTTATAGGGCGTGTTGCTGCTGGTTCACCTATTTTGGCGCAAGAGCACGTTGAAAGTCACTGCAAAATCGATCCATTAATGTTTAAACCGGCTGCAGATTTTTTACTACGCGTTAACGGTATGAGCATGAAAGATATTGGTATTATGGATGGTGATTTACTTGCTGTACATCGTACTCAAACCGCTGAAAACGGGCAAGTTGTTGTTGCCCGCCTAGACGAAGACGTAACTGTAAAACGTCTTGAGAAAGCGGGTCGTAAAGTATTACTTCATGCTGAAAACGACGATTTTGAATCTATTGAAGTAGATCTTGAAAATGAGTCTTTTAATATTGAAGGCTTAGCCGTTGGCGTTATAAGAAACGCTGATTGGATGTGACTTTAAAAATAGCTTTTAAACAAGCAGTTTTATAAATGCGTACTAATTAGTACGCATTTTTTGTTTTAAATTCGCACTAAAAATAGGGCATAAATAGCTCACTGACAATTTAAGCTGTAAACTTTTTTGCACTTATATTTTCCCCCTTCGAATGCGTTAAACCCCTTTGTTTTGCTCATCTTTTGAACTTACTGTTACCTAGTTGGTTACTGATTTTTTATTAATTACTCAATATCACCTGATTGTTTTTTATACTAAAACTTGCTTGTTGTTCATTTTTTAGCTAATTATTAATGTGCTGAGCTAATAATAACTCACAGCTTTTTAGTTTTGAGAACACACAATATACACAAACCCGTTGTTGGCGCAGCAAAACCAATCAATATTAAATGAGATTGACTAAAAAAATAAAAATAACGAATTGGCGTTTAAGCCGTATGCCTCTTCGCTTTGCATTCGCAATAGCATCAAAGGAGCCGTCACATGGGTAAACTGACCTCTACCTTGTGGCTTATATTATGTGTTTTTTCGCACCCAGTTTTGGCTAACAGCCAATACAATATGCGCAAAGGCGTAACCGATATAAGCAATAATGTATATCAGCTGCACATGACCATATTTATAATATGTTGTGTGATTGGGGTGATAGTGTTCGCAATTATGTTTTGGGCACTTATTCATCACCGTAAATCTAAAGGGGCTGTACCTGCCCAATTTCACGAAAGCACTAAAGTAGAAATACTTTGGACTGCAATCCCGTTTGTTATTTTAATTGCTATGGCAGTACCAGCCACTAAAACCCTAATTGCAATGGAAGATGCCAGCAAAGCTGATCTCACTATTAAAATTACAGGCTCGCAATGGAAATGGCATTATGAATATATGGGTGAAGATGTAGAGTTCTACTCTATTTTATCTACCCCGCAAGATGAAATAGCGAATCTTGCAGATAAAAATCCTAACTACTTACTTGAGGTTGATAAACCTCTCGTACTGCCAATAAATCAAAAAGTACGATTTTTAATGACTTCTGACGATGTTATTCACTCTTGGTGGGTACCTGATTTTGCAGTTAAAAAAGATGCGAATCCCGGCTTTATAAACGAAACATGGACGAACATAAACGAAGAAGGTACTTACCGAGGCCAATGTGCTGAGTTGTGTGGTAAAGATCATGGCTTTATGCCCGTTGTGGTGGTCGCTAAATCTGAGGCTGATTTTAAAACGTGGCTTGCAGATGCAAAGCAAGCTAAACAAAAAGCAGCATTAGCAGATGCCGCATTACTTGATAAAACCCTCCCAAAAGAAGAATTAATGACTTTAGGCGAACAAGTATATATGGCCAATTGTGCTGCATGTCATCAGCCTACTGGCATGGGGTTACCGGGTGTATTTCCTGCACTTAAAGGCAGCCCTATAGTGCTTGGCGATATAAAAGATCACATTGATGTAGTTATCCATGGGCGACCCGGTACGGCAATGCAAGCATTTGCCAAACAGTTATCTATAAAGCAATTAGCAGCGGTTATTACTTATAAACGTAATGCGTGGGGTAATGATACGGGTGATGTTATTCAACCGAGTCAAATACAGGCAGCACTTGATGCCAAAGTGGAGGCGAACTAATGAGTAGCATAGTAGAACAATCTAACGCCAATGAAGCTCATCATGCTCATCACCCAGCTAAAGGTTTTAAACGCTGGCTTTACACAACTAATCATAAAGATATAGGTAGTTTATATTTAATTTTTTCGCTGACCATGTTCTTAATTGGTGGTGGAATGGCCATGGTGATCAGAGCTGAATTATTTCAACCAGGTTTACAGTTGGTCGATCCTCACTTTTTTAATCAAATGACCACAGTGCATGGTTTAATTATGGTGTTTGGTGCGGTTATGCCGGCCTTTACAGGCCTTGCTAACTGGATGATACCACTCATGATTGGCGCGCCAGATATGGCATTGCCAAGAATGAATAACTGGAGCTTTTGGATTTTACCGTTTGCGTTTTTAATCCTATTGGCATCGTTATTTATGCCTGGTGGGGGTCCTGCATTTGGTTGGACTTTTTATGCACCACTGTCTACAACATACAGTAATGATAATACTGCATTGTTTGTATTTGCCGTACATATTATGGGGATTAGTTCAATAATGGGCGCAATCAATGTGATTGTAACCATAGTGAACTTACGTGCCCCAGGCATGACATGGATGAAGTTGCCCTTATTTGTATGGACGTGGTTAATTACTGCCTTTTTATTAATAGCGGTAATGCCAGTGCTTGCAGGAGCTGTCACTATGGTACTTACCGATAAGTATTTTGCGACCAGCTTTTTTGATGCCGCAGGCGGTGGCGACCCGGTGATGTTCCAACACATTTTTTGGTTTTTTGGTCATCCCGAAGTATACATAATGATTCTTCCTGCCTTTGGCATTATATCTACAATAATACCTACCTTTTCTCGTAAAAAACTTTTTGGCTATGCCTCAATGGTATACGCCACATCCTCCATAGCACTATTGAGCTTTATTGTATGGGCTCATCATATGTTTACCACTGGGATGCCGGTCGCTGGCGAGTTGTTTTTTATGTACGCGACCATGCTTATATCGGTACCTACAGGAGTAAAAGTATTTAATTGGGTTGCCACAATGTGGAAAGGCTCAATAACTTTTGAAGTGCCAATGCTTTTTAGTATTGCGTTTATTGTGCTGTTTACCTTAGGTGGCTTTTCGGGTTTGATGCTGGCAATTACACCTGCTGACTTTCAGTACCACGATACTTATTTTGTAGTGGCGCATTTTCATTATGTATTAGTAACAGGGGCTGTGTTTTCGATAATGGCAGGTGCTTATTATTGGCTACCCAAATGGACAGGCAACATGTTTAATATCACGCTAGCTAAATGGCATTTTTGGCTATCGCTGGTGAGTGTGAACGTACTGTTTTTTCCTATGCATTTTGTAGGGCTTGCCGGTATGCCGCGTCGAATTCCCGATTATGCACTTCAATTTGCCGACTTTAACGCAATCATAAGTATTGGTGGATTTGCCTTTGGTTTATCGCAATTGTTGTTTGTAGCTGTGGTAATTAAATGCGCGCGTGGCGGTGATAAAGTGCCTGCAAAAGTATGGGAAGGGGCAGAAGGGCTTGAGTGGGAAGTTGACTCTCCAGCGCCATATCATACTTTTTCTACGCCGCCGGTAATTAAGTAATGACACACGCACCGCTACTCAAACGTTTGGTACTTATTTGCATAGGCATGTTTGCCTTTGCCTTTGCTTTAGTACCTTTGTATGACGTGTTTTGTGATGTAACAGGGCTTAATGGAAAACCTTCGCTTGAGCAAGCAGAGCAAAGTACACAAATAGTACAAAACCGAGAAGTCGGCGTTAGCTTTACTACTCACGCACAAAGTGGTGCACCGTTTGAAGTTAAATCAAAAGAATACAGTGTAGTGGTAAAACCCGGTGCAATGCGTGAAGTAATGTTTAGTGCTAAAAATAACAGCAACCTAGATAAAGTAATGCAGGCTGTACCATCAGTCTCGCCAGGTAAAGCGGCAAAGTATTTACACAAAATAGCCTGTTTTTGCTTTGATCAGCAACCTCTAAAAGCAGGGGAAGAACTTGAATTTAAATTACTTTTTTATGTTGATACCGCACTGCCGAGCGATATTGAAGAATTAACTTTATCTTATACCGTATTTGATATTAGTGAACAGCTGGTGGCAAGTAACAACTAGCTTTTTAAACTAGTGTGAAACTAGGAGTAAATAAAATGAATCAAGAATATGAGCATTATTACGTACCTGAGCAAAGCCCATGGCCTATTGTAGGTGCTGTTGCATTGTTTTTTATTGCAGTAGGGGCAGGCTTGACTGTTATGAGTGTAGGTAAAGAAGGTGGTAGCGGGGTTTATCTGCTTTATGCCGGTATTGCTGTACTTGTGTATATGTTGTTTAGCTGGTTTAAAAATGTAATTAATGAATCGGACCAAGGTTTGTACTCAGCACAAATGGATCGCTCTTTTAGACAAGGTATGAGCTGGTTTATTTTTTCTGAAGTTATGTTTTTTATGGCCTTTTTTGGTGCGCTTTTTTATGCACGCGTATTGTCGGTACCTTGGCTTGGAGGCGCAGGCAATAATGCAATGACTAACGAGGTTTTATGGCCAACTTTCGAAGCTGTTTGGCCGCTAGTTTCAACACCTGCTGGTGAAACTACTCAAGCTATGGGCTGGCAAGGCTTACCGCTTATAAATACCTTAATACTGCTTACTTCCTCAGTTACTTTACATTTTGCCCACGTAGCGATGGAAAACAATAAACGCACTCCACTTAAAGTTTTTTTAGGCGCTACTATTTTATTGGGCGTTTGCTTTTTAGGGCTGCAAGTTGAGGAGTACATGCATGCATATAATGACCTTAACCTAACGCTAGATGCGGGCATTTACGGTAATACGTTCTTTTTATTGACTGGTTTTCATGGCATGCATGTAACGTTAGGAACCGTACTTTTATTTGTAATATTTTTACGGATATTAAAAGGGCACTTTACTAAAGATAAGCATTTTGCTTTTCAAGCAGCTGCTTGGTATTGGCACTTTGTTGATGTGGTGTGGCTGTGTTTGTTTGTATTTGTATATGTGCTGTAGCGTTTATTGGCGAATTATTTGCTTTAATAAAACCAAGTTTAAGCGCTGCAATAACAACAACTAAAACAACGACCGAAAACAATACGCGACGACCTAAAAAGTGAGACATAGGTCGTCCCCCAGTTTTCCCTGACACCATAATAAACAATGCTCTAAATAAGTTAAAAAGTATAAATATTAACAACAGTACGATAATAATTTTAATAATCACTGAGTTGACCCTTTATGCAGTTAGTTTTATGGCACAAACAAAAGCTTAGTTCACTAATCACACTTTGTATGGTTGTGGTTGTTGTACTTGTGTGTGTGCGACTAGGATTTTGGCAGTTGGAGCGGGGTGAGCAAAAACAGCAGCAACTAACCGCTATTGCTAAGCAACATACTCGTGGTGTGATGAGTTGGTCTCAATTACATAACCTGCCTGATAGCTGGAACAAAACAGGTGTATTGGTTGAGTTAAAAGGGCGGTTTGTACAAAACCAATATTGGCTTTTAGATAATCAAGTTTATAACGGACAAGTAGGGTACGACCTACTTGCTTTACTAAAGCCAGCCAGCGAAGAAAAAGTGATTTTAGTTAATTTAGGATGGGTAAAAGCGCCTATATCTAGAGATACACTGCCAAAGGTTACTCTGCCTACAGGTGTTTTTATTCTTAAAGCGCAAATAAAAGAAAATAACCTAAGTAGCTTTACGCTTGAAGATAAAACTACAAATAACGACTTACCTACAAGAATCCAATCTATCGACTTGAATATGCTGAGCACTCAAAGCCAGCAATCATTAATTAATTTTATGGCTTACAGACAAGGTACTGGTGATGAGATTGCAACACCTCATTATGAGGCAGTTGTTATGAGCCCTCAAAAGCATAATGCCTACGCTGTGCAATGGTTTTTAATTGCTATTGCATGTGCTGTTGTGGCTATTTTTGCGAGTAAAAAAAGGACACATAATGAAAAATAACCCCCTTGTGTTGTTTGTGGGCTGCTGCGCTATCCCATTAATTTTGGCATATGGCGCATTAAAGTTTGATTGGTTGCCTACTGCAATTACTAATAATGGCGAGTTTTTAAGCCAAGAAATAAAACTTAAAAATTGGCCGCAAAATAATCCCAAGCAATGGACTATCGCACTTAATTATTCAAACGAATGTAACACCCCATGCAGCGAACAACTCAATGCACTTAATAATTTATATGTGGCACTTGGTAAAAACCAAGGCAAGGTTGATATGGCTGTAATGGGAAGCCCTGACAATAAAAATCTACCATGGAAAATTATTACCGAGCAACAGAGTTTAAATCCTGCAAGTTTGTATTTGATTGATCATATGGGGTTAGTGGTACTTGAATACCCCTTTAAGGTCGAGCCACAAGAAAACCGTTTAGTACAAAAAGGGTTATTAAAAGATCTAAAAAAATTACTTAACTATTCTCGTTCTAGCTAACTAAGTTGAGCTTAAGTTGGAGTATCTGATGTATAAAAATTATAAAAACTTAGTATTAATAACAGGATTACTCGCTTTGATTGTAGTTGCTTTAGGTGCGTACACCCGCTTAAGTGATGCAGGTTTAGGGTGCCCCGATTGGCCTGGTTGTTATGGTTTTTTAACGGTACCTAAGCATGAGGCTGACATAGCCTTAGCAACTCAAAGCTACCCCGATATGATGTTCGAAACCGCAAAAGCGTGGAAAGAAATGATTCATCGCTACTTTGCAGGTGCTTTAGGCTTACTTATTTTAGGTTTATTTGTGTTGGCTTTTTTAAAACGCCAATATCCAACTACGCCAGTTAAATTGCCTTTGGCTTTACTTCTACTAGTGGTGTTTCAGGCTGCCCTTGGTATGTGGACAGTAACCATGAACCTTCAGCCGCTTATTGTAATGGGCCACTTATTAGGTGGCTTTAGTATTTTGTCACTTATAACGCTTTTATATTTACGGCTAACCGCAAAACCTATTATGGGTGGCGATAGCGGCGCAAAACGCTATTTCGGTTTAAGTTTAGTAGCGCTCAGTGTATTAATTATCCAAATTGCACTTGGTGGTTGGCTGGCTGCAAATTACGCCGCTCCACATTGTAGTGGTTTGCCATTGTGTAATTACGCACAACCGTTTTCATTGAGTAGCGTATTTCAATTACCACTTGAGCACAGTAATTATGAGTTTGGTGTGTTATCGCAGCAAGCGCGTATGTCTATTCATTTATTACATCGCATTTGGGCACTCGTTACTTGCATTGTTCTGGCGTTAATTATGTGGAAAATATACAGCCAAGCGCACTCTAAAAAAATTAAAAATTGCGTTGTGAGTGTATTACTTGTTTTGCTTTGCCAAATTAGCTTAGGGCTTATTTTAGTACATTGGCATATTCCGTTGGGAGTTGCACTGGCGCATAACTTGATGGCAGCCATACTGTTATTAAGCATGGTTAGGTTGTGTTATTACCTAAAATCACGCACATAAAGGGGAAATATGATGGCACTTATAATAGATAAAAAAATACTGCTACCCGTTAATACTCAATCGCTAATTTCGCGTACTCATAGTTTGCTGCAAGACTACTTAGCAATTAGTAAATTTAAAGTGGTAGCTATGTTGGTGCTAACAGCTTGGGTTGGTTTAGCGCTGGCTCCCGATGTAGGGCGCGGTATGGTCGTACAGTTTATTAGCTTGTTAGGTATAGGGCTACTTTCTGCTGCTGCAGCGGTTATTAATCATGTGGTTGATAGCGAGATAGACTCAAAAATGGCACGGACTCGTCATCGCCCTGTGGCTAAAGGGCGTTTAAGTAAAACACATGCGCTTAGTTTTGCAGCTGTTATTGGGGTTGCTGGTTTTATTATGCTAATGGTGTGGGCTAATACCTTAACCGCTATATTAACGTTATTTGCATTGGTAGGTTATGCATTTGTTTATACATCATTTTTAAAGCGTGCTACACCGCAAAATATTGTTATAGGTGGGTTGGCTGGCGCAATGCCTCCATTATTAGGTTGGGTGTCAGAAACAAACCAAATGGCAGCAGCCCCTTGGTTACTTGTAATGATAATATTTACCTGGACTCCGCCACACTTTTGGGCGCTGGCTATAGCACGAAAAAGTGATTACGAACGCGCTAAAATCCCTATGTTACCAGTAACCCATGGAATCGACTTTTGTAAAACGTGCGTCGTTGCTTACTCTGTTTTACTCGCTGTAGTTTGCGTATTGCCTTATTTAATTGGTATGTCTGGATTAATCTATTTGATAGGTGCATGTGTATTAAATGCAGTGTTTATATATAAAGCCGTCAAATTAAAAATTGCTGGAAATGATGAGACTGCAATGGACTTATTTCGTTTTTCGATTATTCATTTAATGGTACTCTTTGTAATCTTATTTATAGATAAATGGCTCCCTTTATGAAGCAGTTATGGCTTGGATTAATCGTTGTTTTAGTTTTGTTTTTATCAGCATGTTCAAATGAAAATAGTCCACCAGATGTAGATGCATTAGTTTACGAAAATGCAAAGCCATTGTCTGATTTTACGCTAAACGATCAGCGCGGCGAATTAGTGACTAAGCAACAATTTGTAGGACAGTGGAATTTAGTATTTTTAGGCTATACAAGCTGTCCAGATATTTGTCCATTAACACTTGCTAAGTTAAATGCTGTTTATAAAAACTTACAAGCAGATTATCCGCTGCAAATTTGGTTTTTATCGGTTGATCCAAAACGCGATACACCAGCTAAACGAAAGCAATATATAGATTACTTTAACCCAGACTTTTTAGCTGTATCAGGGGAACATAAACACCTTTTTCCTGTTGTTCGAGAGCTTGGTTTAATTTACGCCATTAGCGATAGTAGTGAATCAGAATATGCTGTTGATCATAGTGCCTCGGTCGCTATGGTTGATCAAAATGGAGCCGTTAGAGCTATTTTTAAACCAGAATTTAAACAAGGTAGTGTGCCATTAATTAATGCGACGACTTTAACTGAAGAGTTTAAAAAAATAGCTGATTACTATAAAAACTAGTTTTTTACTTTTTACCAATTTTAAAGGAGCTTTAGGCTCCTTTTTTTGTATTTTAACGACAGGTTAAATTTAATTAAGCATTTTATGGCAATTTTAATAACTAGGGCTAAGCTTTTGTTATGAATTGAATTGACAGGGAATGCACTTACTAAATGCTAAAACTTCCGAGCGAACTTGCTATTACGCAAGTTGAAACACTACATCAAGACTTACTACACGAACTCAATAGCAACGATGATATCTGTCTTGATATTAACGATGTGATTTCTGCTGATACTGCCTCAATTCAACTTTTATGCGCCTTACAAAAACACCTACTTACTATACAGCACAAAATAATATGGGTAGGCAGTAGCAAGGCCTTAACGCATACAATTAATAAACTTGGCTTAAGCCAATACTTAACAACCGAAAGTAAAAGTTAGGGGTATATATGAAAAGAATTTTAGCGGTTGATGATTCAGCATCGATGCGTCAAATGGTGAGCTTTACATTAAAAACTGCCGGGTTTGATGTAACCGAAGCTAAGGATGGCAGTGAAGCTCTCGCTATTGCCAAGCAACAAGATTTTGATGCCGTGATCTCAGATGTAAACATGCCAATAATGGATGGAATTACATTAATACGAGAGCTGCGTACTTTACCGAGTTATAAATTTACACCATTACTAATGCTTACTACAGAGTCGGGCTTAGAAAAAAAGATAGAGGGTAAAGCTGCTGGTGCAACAGGCTGGATTGTAAAACCATTTAATCCCGATCAGCTACTAGCGGTAATTAAAAAAGTTATTCGCTAAGGAGCGCAGTGTGAGTATAGATTTAAGTCAATTTTTTGAAGTTTTCTTTGAAGAGAGTTTTGAAGGCCTAGATACCATGGAGGCTGAGCTATTAAACTTAGTGCCAGGTGAGGAAGATTTAGAAACTATCAACACTATTTTTAGAGCTGCTCACTCAATAAAAGGAGGCAGTGGCACTTTTGGCTTTAGCTCCGTTGCTGACTTTACTCATGTACTTGAAACACTACTGGATCAAATTCGCCAAGGTGAACGAGAGCTTAGTACCGAGCATGTCAATTTATTACTCAAAGCTGTGGATTGCTTGCGCGCTTTACTTGCTGCACTTCAAGGTGAGCAAGAGCCAGATTTAACTGAGGCAGATTTGTTAAAAGTACAATTTGAACATGTACTTGGAATGAAAAACGAAACACAAGAAAATAAACCTCAAAGCTTTGGCGAGCAAACAAGTAGTAACACCTATCAAATAGACTTTAAACCCCATCATCATTTATTTAAAACAGGAAACGAGCCACTGTATATGATCAGTGAGCTCGAAGAGCTAGGTGAGTTAGAAACCACAGTATTTTACGATGAAGTTCCAGAAATTACAGATTTGAGCAGTGATGAATGCTTTTTACATTGGCGCTTTTTTTTAGATACTAGCCATGATGAAAAAGCCATAAAAGAAGTATTTGAATGGGTAGAAGACGATGCCGACATAAAAATTGAATTATGCGGAGGCTTATTTGGCAATGATGAGCAAATACAACCTAATCAAGGTGAGATATCTAAAGCTGTTGAGCTTGAAACATCCGATTTAATAAAAGTAGCTGAGCTACCTAGTAAGCCAAAGCAACCCGCTGCTAATAAAGATAAAAAACCTGCAAGTACACCAGAGTCTACCTCCATTCGAGTTGGTATTGATAAAGTTGATTCGTTAATAAACATGGTTGGCGAACTTGTTATTACACAAGCGATGCTAAATCAACTCAGCGAACAAGAAATCACACCAGCCACAATTACTTTACTACAAGAAGGCCTAGCGCAACTTGCCCATAATACGCGTGATTTACAAGAAAATGTGATGCGCATTCGTATGCTGCCAATAAACTTTGTATTTAGTCGTTTTCCTCGATTAGTGCGAGATATAGCGCAAAAACTAAATAAGCAGGTTGAGCTAAAGTTGATTGGAGAGCAAACCGAGCTTGATAAAACAGTAATGGAAAAAATATCCGATCCTATGGTGCATTTAGTGAGGAACTCACTTGATCATGGATTAGAGACTGTTGAGCAAAGACTGGCGGCAGGTAAAGATCCCGTTGGCACAGTAACCTTAAATGCGTTTCATCAGGGTGGAAACATTGTTATTGAAATAATGGATGATGGGCAGGGGTTAAATACAAAAAAAATAAAAGAAAAAGCCATCACTAACGAATTAATCTCAGCTGATAACCATCTCAGTGACGATGAAATAAATGAGCTTATTTTTATGCCCGGCTTTTCGACAGTAGATGAGGTAAGTGACTTATCTGGTCGTGGAGTTGGGATGGATGTAGTTAAGCGAAATATTCAATCATTAAATGGCTCAGTGGAAGTAACCTCAGCGCCCGGTGTTGGTTCTACATTTACTATTAGATTACCACTTACTCTCGCTATTTTAGATGGGCAATTAGTTAAGGTGGCTCAGCATACTTATATTATCCCGCTCATTTCTATTGTGGAATCTCTGCAAATTGATATTGCTAAAGTGAGTCGAGTGGGTAAAAACCTTGATGTATTGAGACTTCGGGACGAATACATTCCTATTTTAAGGCTCTACGATATTTTTAATCATAAAAATGCCATTGAATCACTCGATAAAACGCTGCTTGTTGTTGTAGAAACAGATAACCAAAAGGTGGGTTTATTAGTTGATGATTTACTGTCTCAACAACAGGTTGTTATTAAAAGTTTAGAGGCTAACTATCATAAAGTTGATGGCGTATCGGGAGCCACTATTTTAGGCGATGGGCGTGTATCGCTGATTGTGGACATTAGCGGCTTAATAAAGCTCTCAGGTTTAAAAAAACCAGGTAGCCAAGAACTAACTATTGAAACGCAAGCCACTTTGGAGGCGTTATGAGCTCAGAGCAAAGCCAGTTAAGTAATCAATTAAATCTTCAGCAACAGCAAGGTGTAAAACAGTTTTTAACTTTTATTATGGCTGATGAAGAATACGGCGTTGATATTTTAACAGTACAAGAAATTCGCAGTTGGGAAGAAATTACAGTATTGCCCAATGCGCCTGAATTTGTAAAAGGCGTTATTAATTTACGTGGAACAATAGTGCCAATTATTGATTTACGGTTGCGCTTTGGATTACCAAGTGTCGACTATGGGCCATTAACGGTGGTTATCGTTGTCAAAATAGAATTTGAACTAGGTAGCAAAATTATAGGTGTTGCTGTTGATGCCGTTTCTGATGTTTACAGTATTGCGGAGCAAGATGCGAAAGCGGTTCCTAGTTTATCTGAGTCGAATAATTGTGAATATGTAGCTGGGTTGGTGAATGTTGGTGAAAAAATGGTAGCGCTAATTGACCTGCAAAAAACAATGAATATTTAGCAAACAGAAACTAAATGAATAATAAACTTAAAGGTGGTGATGAGCATGGGATGGTTTAGTAATCCAAAGCAGTCAAAATCAAGTAATGATTTAATTGTAGACGCATTGAATAAATCATTAGCGGTGATTGAGTTTGAACCTAACGGAAAAATAATTACTGCAAATATGAATTTTCTAAACGCGATGGGCTATCGTCTTGAAGAGGTTCAAGGCCAGCATCACTCTATGTTTGTTGACCCAGATGAAGCTCAGGGCAACGATTATAAGAACTTTTGGCAACGCCTGCGTAATGGCGAGTTTATCTCAGATGAGTTTAAGCGGAATGCAAAAGGTGGAGCTGAGGTATGGATCCAAGCAACTTATAACCCAATTGTTGATGAGCAAGGGCAAGTATTAAAAGTAGTTAAATTTGCCACCGACGTGACCGAGCAAAAGTTAATAGCAGCAGAAGCCTCAGGGCAAATTAGTGCTATAAGTAAATCTCAAGCGGTTATCGAGTTTAATTTAGATGGCACTATTATTGATGCCAATGATAACTTTTTAAATGCACTTGGTTATCAACTTAGCGAGATTAAAGGTCAGCACCATAGGCTTTTTATTGAACCCGAACATGCAAATAGTATCGAATATAAAGAATTTTGGGCCAAACTAGGTCGTGGTGAATTTGATTCAGGGGAATATTTAAGAATAGGGAAGCAGGGTCAGGAGGTTTGGATTCAAGCATCTTATAACCCAATTTATGATATGAACGGCAAGCCGTTTAAAGTGATTAAATACGCATCTGATATTACTGAACAAAAAGAGCTTGAAAAAGCATCTCGCAAAGCAGCCGATTTAGCAAATGCGCTTAAAGTTTGCCAAGCGAACGTAATGATTGCTGATGAAGACCTTAATATAGTATTTGTGAACGATCGTGTTCAGCAAATGCTAAAAGTCCGCGAAAAAGAATTACAAACTGTATTACCAAGCTTTTCTGTTGATAATTTAATTGGCACATGTGTTGATGATTTTCATAAGCACCCTAATCATCAGCGCGATTTATTAAAAAACCTCGATAAGCCTCATAAAGCCGAATTACTTTTAGCAGGTGTCACTTTCACCTTGATTGCTTCACCTTGGATTAGCCAAGATGGAAAGCATTTAGGCACCATTGTTGAGTGGGAAGATAGGACCAATGAGGTTGCGCTTGAAAAAGAAATAGCCGAACTTATTAGCGCTGCAGGTAATGGCGAATTAGATACAAGAGTCGCGGAAGAAGGCAAGGAAGGATTCTTTTTACGTTTGGCTCAAGGGCTAAATAGCTTAGTTAAAATAGTTGATGATGCAGTTGCTGACACGGGCAGTATGCTCGATGCGATGGCAAATGGTGATTTATCAAAACGAGTTGAAAAAGAATATAAAGGCTCATTTGATAAACTCAAACGCGATGCTAATGCTACGGCAGATAAGTTAACGGAAGTGATTAATCGCATTAATTCATCGGCAACGCTTGTAGCCAGTGGTGCAGAGGAAATCTCTCAAGGTAATGCTGATTTAAGCCAACGTACAGAAGAGCAAGCCTCGTCACTTGAAGAAACAGCGTCGAGCATGGAAGAGATGACTAGCACCGTTCGCCAAAATGCTGATAACGCAAAAGTGGCAAACGATTTAGCAGAAGAAACATGCGAAAAGGCGATTCAAGGTGGTGAGGTTGTAAATAGAGCAGTTACGAGCATGTCGGCAATTAATGAGTCGAGCAAGAAAATTGCAGATATTATTGGTGTCATTGACGAAATAGCATTTCAAACTAACTTATTAGCGCTTAATGCTGCAGTAGAGGCTGCAAGGGCTGGTGAACAAGGTCGAGGCTTTGCGGTTGTTGCAGGTGAAGTGCGTAATTTAGCACAGCGCTCTGCAGGCGCAGCGAAAGAAATTAAAGAGTTAATAAGAGATAGTGTAGGCAAAGTAGCTGATGGCTCTCAATTAGTTAATGAGTCGGGCGCTACACTTAAAGAGATTGTTGTATCGGTACAAAGAGTGACGCAAATGATTTCTGATATTACAGAGGCATCTGAAGAACAAAGTGCGGGTATTGAACAAGTTAATACCGCCATCTCACAAATGGACGAAATGACGCAACAAAATGCCGCCTTAGTAGAGCAAGCCTCTGCCGCTGGCGAGTCTATGGCTGAGCAAGCTAATGAGATGCGCCAACTACTCAACTTTTTCTCAATAGGTCAGCAAGAGATGGCAATGATTTCGCCGACTATGCGCACACCTAAATTATCTCATAAGTCGCAAAGCAGTTTTGTAAGTAATAAACCCAGAGGCGATAACTTTGTAGACTCTGCTGATGAATGGGAAGAATTTTAACAACCAATCTTCTTATATACCTCGCTGAATACATAATCACAGCGAGGTATTATTTGGCAGGCTAAATTGAGAGCGAACAATGAAAGAGTTTTTGTGTACCGACCGCGACTTTAAAGAAATTGCCAGTTTAGTTTATAGCGCATGTGGAATTGTATTAGGTGAGCATAAGCGAGAGATGGTTTATTCACGCTTAGCAAGACGTATTAGAGAGCGAAAACTAACTGACTTTAAAGCCTATTTAGAGTATTTAAATAGCCATAAAGATCAGGAGTTTGATGCCTTTATTAATGCAATAACAACTAACTTAACGTCATTTTTTCGTGAAATACACCACTTTGAATTTATAAAATCTGAGCTTGTACCTGCTCTCTTAAAGGCAAATAAAAATAGTAAGCGAGTAAGAATCTGGTCTGCAGGTTGCTCAACAGGAGAAGAGCCCTACAGTTTGGCGATGACTTTAAATAATGCATTTCCGAGCAATTGGGATGTAAAAATACTAGCAACCGATTTAGATTCTAATGTATTGGCAAAAGCACAAAAGGGTATTTACACCGCAGCGAATGTTAACGGCTTAGATGACGTGCAACTTAAGCGTTGGTTTTTAAAAAGTAAAGACGGTGAAAACTATAAAGTTAAAGATAGGCTAAAAGAGTCTATTTCATTCAAGCGTTTAAACTTATTGCAAGATTGGCCAATGAAAGGATCATTTGATCTTATTTTATGTCGTAATGTTGTTATTTACTTTGATAAAGAAACAAAAGATCAGCTTTTTAAGCGTTACGCCAATATATTAAATGAACAAGGTTATTTGTTTTTAGGTCACTCAGAAAGTATGGGAAAAGAGCATACGCAATTTAAAAATTTAGGAAAAACTATGTACCAAAAGGGACAAAATGCACGCAGAGTTTAGGCCGGTATTACCTAACTTTGAACATATTAAACGATATTGGGACTCGGGCCGAGGTAGCGTTGTTGCTAAAGTGCTTCCGGGTGAGTTTTATGTTTCTAAAAATAATGAGCTAATCTCTACAGTTCTGGGTTCGTGTATCGCGGCTTGTGTTTACGATGAAGTACTAGGGGTTGGGGGCATGAATCACTTTATGTTACCAATTCAAAAGGGAGTAGAACTTAAGAATGCGCATAGTTTAAGTTGTCGGTATGGCAATTGGGCTATGGAGTATCTTATAAACGAAGTTTTAAAAAATGGTGCATCTCGCCGTAACCTAAAAGTAAAACTTTTTGGTGGGGGTAAAATTATTAGTGCGATGACTGATATAGGGCTGGGTAATATTAGTTTTGCAGCGGCGTATATTAAAGAAGAGGCATTAAATCTAGTTGCCCACGATATGGGTGGACCATGGCCACGAAAAATATTTTTTCATCCGAACACCGGTAAAGTTCATATGAAAAAACTTAAAAACCTACATAATAATACGATTGAAAAACGCGAAGTCCGTTACTTACAAAACCTTAAAAAGCAAGAAGTAGTAACTGATATAGAGCTGTTTTAGGAGTATGCATGATTAAAGTATTAATAATTGACGACTCCCCCTTAATTAGGCGTTTACTCACTGAAATATTACAGCAAGCTAAAGATATTACGGTAGTGGGGAGCGCTGAGGATCCCTACGAAGCTCGCGAAATGATAAAAAAGTTAAATCCTGATGTATTAACGCTCGATGTAGAAATGCCAAAAATGGATGGCATTAGTTTTTTAAAAAACTTAATGCGATTAAGACCAATGCCAGTAGTGATGATTTCAACACTGACCCAAAAAGGCTCTCCTATTACACTCGAGGCACTCGAATTAGGGGCTGTTGATTTTATAGCTAAGCCTACTAACAACGTAAGAGAGCAATTGAGCCAATATGCATCACTTGTTCAACAAAAGGTGCGAATAGCTGCTGGAG
The DNA here is from genome assembly GCF_040309305.1 of Pseudoalteromonas sp. RB2-MNA-CIBAN-0110. Classification (NCBI taxonomy): domain Bacteria; kingdom Pseudomonadati; phylum Pseudomonadota; class Gammaproteobacteria; order Alteromonadales; family Pseudoalteromonadaceae; genus Pseudoalteromonas; species Pseudoalteromonas sp. RB2-MNA-CIBAN-0110. The sequence continues at coordinate 31,378 of NZ_JBEOOQ010000043.1, forward strand.
CAAGAGTAAGAAGCTATAAAAAAACGGTCGTCACAAATGAGCCTATTAATACCCATTCTCAATTTTTACTTAATAAAGTAATTGCGATAGGTGCTTCAACGGGTGGTACTGAGGCTATCAAAGAAGTACTTATTAAGATGCCACAAAATTGCCCGCCCATTGTAATTACTCAGCATATTCCTCCTGTGTTTAGCGCCTCATTTGCTGAGCGAATGAATCGTACATGCACGATAAATGTGAAAGAGGCTGAACATGGCGATAAGCTTAGCACTGGCTGGGCTTATATAGCACCAGGTGGTTTTCATTTAAGTATTAAAAAGCGAGGTGTTAGCTTGTATTGCCAGCTTGATGATGGCGAGCCGGTCAACAGACATAAACCTGCGGTAGATGTGCTGTTTAACTCATTAGTTGAGACAGGGGCTAAAAACGTAGTTGCAGCCATACTAACAGGGATGGGGAGTGATGGCGCAAAAGGGTTACTTGCACTAAAACAAAACGGTGCGTATACCTTGGCTCAAGATGAGTACTCATCGGTGGTATGGGGTATGCCTAAGGCTGCCGCTGAGTTAAATGCAGCGGACGAGATAGTTGCGCTGGATAAAATAACCCAGCGACTATTACATCAGGCAGTTAAGGTTTAGGCGCTTCAATTACCCAAGGCTGCGAAAACCAAAAATAATCACCAGGGCTAGAAATAGAAGGGGCCGTGCAATTAAAACGAGATCGCCCTTTATTAAGCACCTTTGGTGAGGTTATTTCGACTGTATTTTTATTTACCCATTTTAAATCTGCTTGGCCTACGCTTGATACGTAACAGGCAAATTGGCTTTTATGAAAGTCACCCATTTTAAATTCAATTGTGAGCGTGGGTGGATTTTGTTGTGTAACGCTATCTTGATAAGTTAAATTGGTGATATTAAACGCGCGTGAGTTAAGCTTAGTAATAAGAGTTTCTAGTTTGCTGTAAAAGCCTGATGCAGGAAAACGCGGTAAGCGGCTAAAATTAGAGTCTTTATTTACAGCGCCGGAGTGCTGACCAATACCCACAAAACCAAGCTCTGTCACAAGTGCTTGCAGCTCGTTATTAAACTCACCATACGGGTATGCTAAGTATTTATAGTCGTGGCCTATTTCTTCTTTTATACGCTTTTGAGAGCTAAGAATATCTTGCTTAATACGTGATTGCCATTGTGCATCGGTTTCGTTTTCAAGCTTAAGGTGTAAGTAATCATGTTGTCCGCTATGATTGGCTATTAATGCCCCTTTTTTAGATAATTCTTTGAGCTTATCCCACCACATTACGTAGCTCATGCCCTCGTCTATTAATTTAGGATTTACAAAGATAGTGTACGGGTAGCCAAACTTTTCTAAAATAGGCGCCGCTTGTTCATAGTTATTGTTATAACCATCATCAAAGGTGATGGCGACAGTTTTATCAGGTAAGGTTTCACCTTGCTGAAGTGCGCTTATTAAGTCATTAAGAGGAATAACGTTAAAGTTGTGCTCTTTTAAATAGCTCAAATGTTTAGTGAATGTATTGGCGCTAACGCTCGTTACAGCGGGTAGGGTTTCACTAACATGATGATACTGTAAAATAACGGCTGCTTGAGCCCGCACAGATACACTAATGAGGATAAATAATACTAAATGAAACAATTTCTTATACATAATAAGGCACACCATAAAAGCTTGCTGTTGTTAGCGGGTCCGATGATACTATCAAATATCACAGTGCCGTTGTTAGGAATTGTTGATACCGCTGTAATTGGGCACTTAGGAAGCGCTCATTACTTAGCGGGTATTGCCCTTGGCTCTGCAGTTATATCTATTTTATTTTGGCTTGCTGGTTTTTTAAGAATGAGTACCACGGGGCTCGTGGCACAAGCATACGGAAAAAACGATTTAACCCAACTTGCCGCTTTACTTAAACGAAGTCTATTGCTTGCAAGCGCAGTGGCTGTGCTATTAATTGTGTTATCCCCATTAATAAAGCACGCTATTGCTTACCTCTCCGCCGCCAATAGCGATGTACTTATCCAAGCGTATCAGTATTTTAGCATTCGTATTTTTAGTGCTCCAGCAGCATTGTGTAATTTAGTGTTACTGGGTTGGATGCTTGGTGTGCATTATGGTCGAGGTCCATTTTATTTATTACTCGTCACTAATATCGTTAATATAGTACTCGATATTTATTTTGTTGTTTATTTAGATTGGGCAGTTGCAGGCGCTGCGTGGGCTTCACTTATTGCTGATTATACGGCTTTAGTATTTGCACTGTTTTTAGTGGTTAAACTAGCTAAAAAACAAGACATTGATCTAAATGTACCGAATTGGTTGAGTATTAGCAAAATGGCTGAATTATTGAGTTTGAATAGAGATATATTTATTCGCTCTTTAATACTGCAATTATGCTTTAGTTTTATGACGTTTTACGCAGCGCGTATAGGCGAAACCACATTAGCTGCTAATGCTGTTTTACTTAACTTTCTAATGTTGGTGAGTTTTGCTCTTGATGGCGTTGCTTACGCGTCTGAGGCAAAAGTAGGGCAAGCTAAAGGCCAAGGAAGCGTTAAAAATATAGAGCTTTGGGTTAAAATAAGTGTATTTTGGGGCATGCTTTTTGGCGTCTTATATAGCGCTTTTTTTGCATTATTCGGCAGCGGTATAATCAAGCTTTTAACCAATGTGCCAGAGGTTATTCAAGAGGCAACACACTATTTACCATGGCTAATAGTGTTGCCTATTTTGGCCATGAGTTGCTTTTTGTTTGATGGTGTTTTTGTAGGGCTTACGCGAGCAAAGAACATGCGTAACAGTATGATACTTTCAGCTGGAGTTGGCTTTTTTGGTGTGTTTTGGGTGTTTATAGACTTGCAAAATAACGGGTTATGGCTGGCTATGAGCTGTTTTATGTTAATGCGCGGGGTTACATTAATAATTAAATATCACCACTTAAAAATAAATAATCAGCTATTAGATTAAACTAAATAAATGGTTTATTTCCAGAGATCGGGGTCGTGGTGTTTAGGGCCCATATCTTTTAAAACTTGTGAAAAACGATTAGCAAAAATACCGCAGTAGCCCCAACCGGCAAAAAATAATGCGGGGAGTAAAATTATAACGCCAATTATTTGTAAGCTGTAGTGAGTGTAATACCCAATAGATATGAATATCACGGCTAGCACAAACAGTGCTAAGCCGCGAAAAAAGCGCTTTAAGCTCAGCTTAGGGTTGCTCCCTAAGCGATAAATAAGCTGCTTTAGCATTTACAAGGCCTAATAGTAAGAGTGATCGCCCGCTTCGTGCTCTGTTATATCAGCAACACCGGTGATTTCTTCAAACTTAGCTATCATTTCTTTTTCAATGCCTTCTTTTAGCGTTACATCGATCATAGAACAACCGTTACAACCACCACCAAACTGAAGTATAGCAATACCTGCAGCTGTAATTTCAACAAGGCTTACTTGGCCACCGTGGTTAGCAAGTTGTGGATTTACTTCGGTTTCTAGCATGTGCTGTACACGTTCGTTTAACGATGCATCGTTACCTATTTTACGCGCCTTTGCATTTGGTGCTTTTAGCGTTAACTGAGTACCCATTTTGTCGGTAACAAAATCGATTTCAGCTTCTTCTAAAAATGGAGCACTTTCTGCATCTACAACGGCATCAAAACCGTTAAAGTTTAGGCGAATATCGCTCGCTTCTACAGCGTCTTCTGGACAATAAGACACACCACATTCCGCTTGTGATGAACCAGGGTTTACAACAAACACACGAATATTGGTTTGTTGTGATTGATCTGCTAATAGTTTAGCAAAATGCGCTTGCGCTGTTTCGGAAATAGAAATCATAAAACCATCTATACTTGACTAAATTACTCGGATACTGCGTATCATACTCCGCTCATCGTGTTGCGGCTAGTGTTGAGCGTAAAAAGTTGGCATCTATTTTAAGCAATGGTAGCGTGCAAACAACGAACATTTTTTGAGTGATTTATATGCGTTTGGTATTAACATTAATGGTGGTGCTGCTTAGCTTTTCAAGTGTAGCTAAGCCACTTTCGTATTATTTTGAACAAGATGTAAAATTTGACCCTTCAATTCCTACTCCTGAGCAAGTACTCGGTTACGAAGTAGGAGAGTGGCACGTGAGACACGATCAGCTCGTACGTTATATGGAAATACTTGCTGATAAAAGCGACCGTATAAATTTTGAGGTGATTGGCCGCACGCATGAACAACGCCCGTTAGTAATGCTAACAATTACTGCTGCTGATAAGCTATCAAGCATAGAGCAGACACGCCAAGCTCACTTAGCACGCTTAAGTAATAACAGTAGTAAAGCACAAGACGACCCTGCTGTTGTATGGATGGGATACAGTGTGCATGGTAATGAGTCATCAGGTAGTAACTCATCTTTGCTGGTGGCATATTATTTAGCTGCTGCACAAGGTACTGAAATAGATGAGCTATTAAATAACACGGTTATTTTACTCGATCCTTCACTTAACCCAGATGGCTTAGCGCGTTTTGCTAATTGGGCCAACAGTAATCGAGGCATGAATTTATCAAGTGACCCTAAAACCCGTGAACATGTTGAAAACTGGCCAAGTAGTCGTACCAATCATTACTGGTTTGATTTAAATCGTGACTGGTTATTACTACAGCATCCTGAATCGCGTGCGCGTATTGCTAAATTTCATCAGTGGAAACCAAATGTCTTAACCGATTTTCATGAAATGGGGCCTAATAGCAGTTACTTTTTTCAACCAGGTATTCCAAGCCGTAAACACCCAATAACACCTGATGAAAATGTAACGTTAACTAAAGCGATTGCTAACTATCACGCAAAAACGTTAGATAAAAACAACGCACTTTATTTTACTGAAGAAAGCTTTGATGACTTCTATTACGGTAAAGGTTCAACCTATCCCGATGTAAATGGCGGCATAGGCATTTTATTTGAGCAGGCAAGTTCTCGTGGACATATTCAAGACACTATAAATGGACCTTTGAGCTTTCCTTTCACTATTAAAAATCAACTGTTAACGAGTTTATCTACCTTTAAGGCAGCAGTTGATAACCGCCAAGCATTACTTGATTACCAGGCTAAATTTTATAATCAAGCTACTGATTTAGCCAGCGATGAAAGCTTTGAAGGGTATGTTGTTGAAGGTGCAAGCGACAACACCCGTATTATGCACTTTTTAGAATTGTTAAAGCAGCACCAAATTAACGCTTACCCACTTACTAAATCATTAAAAGCAGATGGTAAGAATTTCAGTACACATAGCTATTTTGTACCATTAGCACAACCACAATATCGTTTGGTAAAAGCGATTTTTAGTGAGCAAAAAAACTTTGCCGATAATACTTTTTACGATGTATCTGGCTGGACATTAGCGCATGCGTTTAATTTGCCATTTTCTAAAGTTAAAAGTAGTTGGGGATTAAAAGTTGCTGATAAAGCATGGGAAAAAGTAGCAACCCCATCATTTTCTTCACTCACCGAAGGTTACGCATTTGGTTTTTCGTGGGATGATTATTTAGCACCTAAAATGTTAAATAGCTTATTACAGCAAGGTATAAAAGCACGTGTAGCGCTAAAAGCATTAACGGCTAAATCAACATCAGGAGAAATTAATTTTAAACCTGGAAGTATTATTATACCGGCTGGACTACAAACAAATACAGATTGGATTACCTTGCTAAATAAAGCACAAAATGAGTTTGGTATTGCAATCAAACCTATTACATCAGGCTTAACAAGCAAAGGAGCCGATTTAGGGTCGCGATCAATGGCGGTTGTTAGTGCTCCAAAAGTACTGCTTATTGGCGGGCAAGGCGCAAGCCAGTACGAAGTCGGCGAAGTGTGGTATTACCTAGATCGCTTTGTAGGTGTTGCACCAACAATTGTTGAAATGAACCGCTTTAGTTCACTCGAGTTAAGTGACTACAGTCATATTGTGCTTGCTCATGGCAATTACAATAGCTTATCTGATGCCGACAAAGTGGCTATTAAAAGCTGGGTAAGGAAAGGCGGCGTTATTTGGGGTCACAAAGGCGGCGCTAAATTTTTAGCTGATCAGCAATTACTCAAAGCAAGCTATCTATCACGACAAGATGTAGCAAGTGCATTTAAAACGACAGGTTTAAGTTATGGCGATAAAGATCATTTAGCAGGACGTCAACGCATTGCAGGTGCTATTTTTAATACTAATGTAGATTTAACTCATCCGCTTACATTTTCACTTAAGCGTAATACATTGCCCGTATTCAAAAACAGTACTTGGTTGCTAGAAGCTTCTGATGCTCCGTTCGTAAATGTACTTACCTACACTAAAAATCCATTATTGGCAGGCTTTACCGATGCCGTTAATGTTGAGCAAGTTGCTGGCGGCGCAGGCTTAATTGCTCACTCATACGGACGAGGTACAGTGATAGGCATGACCGACGACCCTGTATTTAGAGGTTACTGGTATGGGACTAGTCGACTACTAAGCAACGCTTTATTTTTTGGTCATACGTTTCGTGCAAATGGCGAATAATACCAATTCGCTTAATTAAGTGATCTATTTTGAGGATGGAAAAACGTGTTGATAGCTAGGCAAAAAATTCGCTATTTAGTTGTTCTCGGCAATTGCTCCTGCATTGCTCTACCTTCTGCATCCATGCAGTCGTAAATGAGAATTTTTTAACTCAGGTAGCGACACGTTTAGCCCCGCAAAATGATTAAGTATTATTGCGGATTGGTATAATACTTTTTAATAATTAAATAGGCGTTAAGCAAGTTGTAAAAGCCCACACTTGTTTAGCGCCTGCTTGTTTTAGTGCACTAGTAGCTGCGTTTAATGTTGCCCCTGTCGTCATCACATCATCAACAATAGCGACTGTTTTACCGCCCATATCCTGTGTACAAATAAAGGCATTTTTTAAGTTTTTAATACGTTTTGCTTTAGATAGCTCCGACTGAGCTTGTGTTTTTTTATTGCGAATAAGTACGTTACTCAGTGGCGCGTAATTATCTAAACATGGTTGCCACACTTGGCTTACCTGATTAAACCCGCGAGTAATGAATCGGCTTTTATGAAGAGGTAAAATAATAAAGGTATCTGGCAAAGTAGGGCTTTGCTCAAAAAACTGCGTTAATTGTTTTTGTATAACTTGCTGCAATGCCTTTTTATAATGAATTTGATTATTAAATTTTAGCCTTTTAAGCCAATGTTCAAAGGGAGGTTGATAAAAAGCACAGGCAAATAATTTATCAAACTCGCAATTAGGAAACATCTCAACAATATCGGGTCGATGCAGTAAATTCTTATGCTTACTAAAATCAAACAATGGTAAATCTTCAAGGCAATAATCACAAAGCCCTAAAGAGGTCGTAATCGTATTTTGACATTGCACGCAATAAGAGGGAAATAACCAATTTAAAATGGCTTGTTTCACTGACTCGCTCCTTGCATTGCAATCGCCTTTTTAAACGTTATGATGAGCCTAAGTTTGGTAAAGGTTAGGCAAATATGCAAAATGAGTTAGTGTTATTACATGGTTGGGGAATGAATCAGGGCGTATGGCAGTTAGTACAGCCAGAACTTGAGTTTTTATATTCAGGAAGTGTACGTAGCCTTGACCTACCTGGGTTTGGTAATAGCCATGTTTGCCCAAGCCCTTATACTTTGCATGATGCAGCAGAAACTTTAAGTAAGCAGTTAAAGCCGAAGACCATTTTAATGGGGTGGTCGTTAGGTGGATTATTTGCACTTTATATTGCTAAGCATTGGCCTGAAAAAATATCAAAAGTTATTTTAATTGCATCGACTCCTTTTTTTGCGGAGGCAGATAATTGGCCCGGAATAAAAGCGAATGTATTGGCGCAGTTTAAAGAGCAGTTAGTTAATCATCGAGAAAAAACAATAGAGCGCTTCTTAGCTATTCAAGCGATGGGTAGCGAGTCGGCGCGTGATGATATAAAGCTGCTTAAACAATTACTAAATCAGTACAGCGCACCACAAAGCGACGCCCTGAGCGCTGGTTTAGATATTTTACAAAACGACGATTTACGTGATTTATTTGCTCATTGCCCAGTACCTATCAAAGGAGTATTTGGCCGACTTGATGCCTTAGTGCCTTATAAAGCAATTAGTGAAATGTCAGTACTAAATACTGAGTTTGAATACGAAGTGCTAGATAAAGCGTCGCACGCGCCATTTATTTCTCATAAAAGTGAGTTTTTATCTGTCGTTAAATCAATGCTTTAAAATAGAGCTAAGAATAGCGCTGTTTAAAGCTTTATTTTGAGCAGAACCTGAGCGATAATTAAACAATGTTTATTTGGTGGAGGTTTTAATATGCCAATCGGATCTGTATTTAATAGTGGTGTAGAAGGGTTTAATCGAGCTAGCCAAGGTATTGAAAAAGCCAGTGCTGAGATTAACCGTGCCAGTATAGAACAGCAAGATGACGCGCAATTAGCGCAGCAACGTCAGCTTACAGCAGCACGCCCTGAAGAAGCTATTACTGCACCTGTAGCACAGCCTGCTCGTGTTGATGAAGCGCTTGTTAACTTAAAAGTTGAAGAGTTTAATGCCAAGGCAAATACGCAATCAATTCAAACGGCCGATGATGTACTTGGCACGTTAATCGATATTAAAGTTTAGTATTATGAATATTGTCACGCCATTTCCGTCTATCAATATAAACACTGCAAATGTTTATACGGAAACTGCACGGCGTGACAACCAACTACGCGAAGTTATTCCTGCTCCCGCATCTAGTAGCGCAAGCAATACAGAAACCAAAGCGCAAAGTGATTCTGAAAAAGCAAAATTACCAGGCAGTAGCGATGGTGCGACGTATAACGCAACGGGAAAAATAGCAGACGAAAAGTCAGTTCAGCAGCGCGATGGAAACTCAGAAAATCCTGAGGGCTCTGAGGAAGAAAGTGAAGCAATCGAGAAAAAAGAATCTGAGCAAGAAGAGCTGCAATTAGAACAAGAACAACAACAAATTACAGAGCTAAAAGCACGAGATACTGAAGTACGAATACATGAGCAAGCGCACGCTTCTGTAGGTGGGCAACATGCTGGCTCGCCAAGCTATGAGTATCAACGTGGCCCAGATGGTACTAACTACGCAGTTGGCGGAGAAGTACAAATAGATGTATCTGAAGTTCCCAATGATCCGCAAGCGACTATAGACAAAATGCAAACGGTACGAGCTGCCGCATTAGCGCCTGCAGAGCCTTCGGGAGCTGATCGCTCTATTGCTGCAGATGCTACGCAAAAGCTAGCAGCGGCTCAAGCTGAGCTTGCACAACCTGAAAAAGAAGACGACGAAGACGCAAAAAGTAAGCTTGAAGCTTCATTCTCTAGCGATGAAAGCAACGATACAAAAACAGCTAAAAGTGATGAGCAAACACGTGATGCCGATGTTGAGGCACGGGCGGAGCGTATTGCTAACTTTTATCAAATGGCTACATCGCCAGCGAGCCAAAGTAGTTTTTCAGCGTTAAGTTAATAATTTAGTAAAACGTAACCACAAAAAAACCGCTTACGCGGTTTTTTTCGTTTTAGCTTAGCTGTACAACTATTATTTTTTCACTTTAGCATTAGCGAACGCATCGGCAAATGCATTACCCATTAACGCATTACCGTTGTCACGTTTAGGCTTTGCAGCGCGAGGTTGCGAATTATTAGCACGTGCTTGTGGCTTTTGCGTAGCTGGCGCTGCTGACTTATTACTTGTGTCAATGTCGTCATCTAAGCGCATAGTAAAGCTTATACGTTTACGTGCAGCGTCTACTTCAACAACTTTAACCTTTACAATATCACCAGCTTTAACAACTTCACGCGGATCTGATATAAATTTATTCGTGATTGCTGAAATATGCACTAAACCATCTTGGTGAACACCTACATCAACAAACGCACCAAAATTAGCAACGTTTGAAACCACGCCTTCTAAAATCATACCTGGTTTTAGGTCACTAATTTTTTCAACACCGGCTTTAAACTCAGCTGTTTTAAATTCAGGGCGAGGATCTCGACCTGGTTTATCAAGCTCAGTAATAATGTCGGTAACGGTTGGTAAGCCAAATTTTTCGTCAGTGTAATCGTTTGCAGCAAGTTTAGTTAAAAAGTCGCTGTTACCAATTAGGTTACTGACATCTACGCTATTGCGTTCACAAATACGTTTAACAACAGGATAAGCTTCAGGGTGAACTGATGAGTTATCTAGAGGATCGCTACCATTGTTAATACGTAAAAAACCAGCCGCTTGTTCAAATGCTTTTGGCCCTAAACGCTCAACCTTTTTAAGCTCACTACGTTTAGTAAATGTGCCGTTAGCATCGCGATAATTAACGATATTTTGCGCTAATGTTTTGTTTAAACCAGATACGCGTGTAAGTAGCGGTACCGATGCCATGTTTAAATCTACGCCTACTGAGTTTACACAGTCTTCAACTACTGAAATAAGGCTTTGGCCTAATTGGCTTTGCGATACATCGTGTTGGTATTGGCCAACACCAATTGATTTTGGCTCAATTTTAACAAGTTCAGCAAGAGGATCTTGAAGGCGGCGCGCAATAGAGACAGCCCCTCGTATAGAAACATCTAAATCTGGGAATTCATTAGCTGCAAATTCAGAAGCTGAGTAAACCGATGCACCCGCTTCGCTAACCATAATTTTACTAAGCTTAAGTTCGCTGTTTGCTTTCATAAGCTCAGCAACCAACTTATCTGATTCGCGTGATGCAGTACCGTTACCAATCGCAATTAGCTCAACTTTATGCTGACGACAAAGTTGCTCTAACGTACGCACTGATTTATCCCAATGATTTTGTGGTGCATGAGGGAAAATAGTTTGTGTAGCTAGTAATTTACCTGTGCTATCAACAACGGCAATCTTACAGCCAGTACGAAGGCCTGGATCAAGACCTAAAGTAGTACGGGGGCCTGCAGGTGCTGCCATTAATAAATCTTTTAAGTTTTTAGCAAATACGTCGATTGCACCAGCTTCTGCTTTTTCGCGCATTGCTGCAAAAAATTCATTCTCTAGGTGTAATCCTAACTTAATTTTCCACGCCCATTGCACAACGTTTAATAACCAAGGACTTGCCGCTTTATATTTAATATCTAAACGGTAATGGTCAGCAATCATGTTGGCACATAGTTGCGCTGAATTTTCAGCGCTAGGCTCTGGATTAACATTTAACTGAAGTACACCTTCATTTCGGGCTCTAAGCATAGCAAGCGCACGGTGAGAAGGTACTTTTTTGAGAAGTTCTTGATGCTCGAAGTAGTCACGGTATTTTGCACCCGCTTGCTCTTGGCCTTTAATTACAGTGCTTTCAATTGCGCCGTTTTGGCTTATGTGGCTTCTAAATTTAGCAAGTAATTTTGCGTCTTCAGCAAAGCGCTCCATCAAGATAAATTTAGCGCCTTCGAGTACCGCTTTTGTATCTGCGAAACCTTTTTCAGCATTTACAAACTGCTCTGCTTGTTGCTCTGGGTCAAGGTTAGCATCTTTAAATAGTGCATCTGCAAGTGGTTCTAAACCAGCTTCAATTGCTATTTGGCCTTTAGTACGGCGCTTAGCTTTATAAGGTAGGTATAAATCTTCAAGTTCAGTTTTACTTTGTGCATTAGTTATATCGGCACTTAGCTCTGGCGTTAATTTATTTTGCGATTCGATGGTCGATAAAATAAAACTACGGCGCTCTTCTAGTTCACGTAAATACGATAAACGCTGCTCTAAAAGGCGTAATTGGGTGTCGTCTAGGCCGCCGGTAACTTCTTTTCTGTAGCGGGCAATAAAAGGAACAGTTGCGCCTTCATCAAGTAATTTTGTAGCTGCAACAACCTGTTGCTGCTGTGCGTTTAACTCACCGGCTAAACGTGCAGAGATATCGCTCATGCAAAAACCTTTTTATACAATAAAATAAGACCAGAAGCGTGTTACTGGCGCCGTTAATTGCTTGAATAATATCACAGGAGGTAGTAATAAAAAGCTCTTAAAGCAAGCTATTTCACTTGCTTTAAGATGGTTGGGAGGGGAGTAAATCAATTCAACTAAAAGAGCGCCCTAGTGAGGATGCTCAATGTTTTCTAATACTTCACTGAAAGAGTGAGCAATAGGGCTAATATGTAGTGGAATATGTAATGTTTTAGCTATTTGGCGAGCTGAAATTAAACCACAAATTTCGCTACTTGCTGTTGTTACTAATAAAAACATTACACCTTGATGCTCCATTGTTTGCAGCGCATCACCAATGCATGCATAGCTTAAGCTTTGCATGCTTACACCTGTAAGTCGGCTAATTGGCGTCATAATATCGCGCAAGCTTACTTCACTTCGTGGGGTATTTAAACGCTCTGCAATAATAGTAATTTTAGAGCTTTGTAAATCGGCGCTAGAAACAAGACCAATCAATTTTTGGTTCTCGTCGGTTACTAAAACAAAATCAGATTGTTGTGCACTAACTTGTTTAAGTGCATCTGTAATCGTTGTTGTATGCTCTGCACGAATGGGCGTTTTTTGAGTAAAGTTATTTACCATTTTTAGCGCTGGAGATGATAAATCAATCAATGGTTGGTCATCTGCAAATGTGCTTGCAATAACGCCGTGAGAAACATTTTGAGTACGTAATTCTTTAAAGTTAGACATAGTAGTCACCTTAGTAATTATAAAATTTAATTAAGTTGTAAAATAATGAATTAAATTAAATAGCTAGGTGGTCCGCGTTGGTACGCAGTGCTAAAAGGTCTGTTTAGGTTGGTGCTCTTATAAAAAGAATCTACGACATTAGGAAGTGGTTGAGGCGACCTAAAGGTAATAGTATTAACGTGAGAGTCTACGTCAAAATCGAGGTTTGCTTGGTCAGGAATGTCACAAGCAATAAAGTGATTAGATAGTTTAGCGTTATCAAGGTTTACTTCAGTGTTACTGGCATGCAGCGTCAAACTTACACTCATTAAAAGTGCAAACAATACGGCATTATTTAATATGCGCTGTACTATGTTTGACATAACCACGACCTTAATTAACTGCTTTCAAATTAAACAAATCAACTTGAATAATTCAGTTATAGCTTATTGGTTTAATTTACACAATCAAAAGTTAACATGATCTGAATCAAAACTTTTTATTTCTTTTTTTGGTAATCGATACTGTTTACATACCACTGTTTTTTACCCTGAGGAGTAGGTACCTCAAAATCGTCATCTACTTGTTTTTTAATCAGCGCCCGCGCCATAGGTGAGTCTATCGATATGTAATCTTTTCGGTCGTAAATTTCATCAGGTCCGACAATTCTGAATTTTTTAGTTTCACCTTCTTCGTTTTCAATTTCGACCCATGCACCAAAAAACACTTTTCCATCTTGAACGGGAGAGTAGTCGATGATTTTTAAATCAGGTATGCGTTTGCGTAAATAGCGTACACGACGGTCAATTTGGCGTAGCAAACGCTTGTTGTACTGATATTAGTTCTACTCTACTAACCATACTAATTATCATTAATTGAGTAATATAATTTGCTAAATCAATATTAATATTCTAAACCTAGTTGTATTAGTGTCACTAACTATATACTTAATAGTACAATTTATTGGATTGGTATTTTGGCTTATATTCTAAAACGGCGTGTCGATTATAAAGCAAATCAATCTGTCTTGTCTGTTAGCTTGCCATTACTCATAACAGATAAAGGTATATTAGTTTCACATCTTAGATTTCTTTATACAAAACGTAATAAATCTCAGTCTTGGCTTGAACGAAATGTGTTTGCGGTTGAGCAACTGCTTAAGTTTATGAATGCTCATACAAGTACATTCACATCAGCAACTGAGCTATTACGTTCGTTTGTTGATGTTCTCTGCTTTGGCTCAATAGATGATTCACAGAATGATCCCTCGAATTTGTATTGGTCCCCGCGAAAGGTTGAAGATGTTAATGTGTTATTGAGTCATATCAATTGTTATTGTGACTATCTTGATGAAATCTATGGATATGATCTTCCTAACCTAAATCCGTTAAGAAAAGCTACTAGAGCTGAAGAACGAATGCGCTGGTGTGCTTACTATAAACGTGAATCTAATTGCTTTTTAAATCATCTGAGTAACCCATCTAAAAATAGATTCGCAATGATACGAAGCATTCAAGGGCCAATGAATCATTTACTATCTATTGAGTCTGTAAATCGATTTCCAGAAGAGTACTTTCAACGCTTCTTGAAATATGGATTTCTCAATCATCGAACAAGAGAAGTTGATTTCGGATGCGTCCTAATAGTTATGTTAATGCATTATGGTGGACTAAGACTATCTGAATGCTTTCACATATATATTCGTGATATTACTATTGATGTAAAAAATAGTACGGCAATTTTTTCAGTTTTTCATCCAAGCGATGGAGCTAGTCCAGAGCTAGGTTTCTCTAATCGACGGGAGTATCTAAATACTCGCTTTCGACAAAAACCACGCAATGAATATAAACGCTCTCATAGGCTTTATTCAGGATGGAAGCAACCTCGATTAACGAATCAAAATCTTTCTTTTGATGTCATGATATTTCCAAATAACAAAGCTAAAGAACTGGCTTGGTTACTGGAACAATATTTAGCAGTAAGAGTTACTGGAAATCATCCATATCTTTTTACTAACTCAAATGGAGACCCTGAATCTAAAAAGAATTTTATCCAAAAGTACAAGCGTGGAGTCGAGCGAATTGGACTTGAGGCTGGAAAATGCTTCGGTACTAGCCCACATTCTCATCGGCATTCTTATGGATATAGTTTAAACCAAGCCGGCTTCAATCAGTTAGAGATACAAAAAGCTATGCATCATAAAAGTATTTTCAGTTGTTTGGTTTATTTGAAACCTAATGATATCGATATTCGTAATGTAATGAGAAAGAACGATATATGAGAAAGTACTTTTATCGAGAATACGCACTAGCCAAAAAACATGCACAATTGCTTGGTGTAAAAACTACCAAAGAATATAAACTAAGATATAAAGAAGATCCGCTGCTAGTTAGTACGCCCAATAATATCTATAAAAATGAATGGGAAGATTGGGAGAGTTTTCTTGGCACAAAAAAAGAATTTTATGCTAAATTATCTGATGCTAAAAAAGCAATACAAGCACTAGGCGTCAGTACAAGGGAAGAGTATAAGAGGCAATATAAATCAGACCCTTTACTGATTAGCACACCAAATATTTACTATGAAGATGACTGGAAGGGTTGGAGAGATTTTTTTGGTACTAATCAAAACTTTTATAGCTCTATCGATCTCGCGGAAAAAGCTGTGAGTGTGTTGGGTATCACGACAAGTACTCAATATATGGCACAATATAAACAAGACCCACAGTTGCCATCAGTCCCAGGAATAACTTATTCAAGCGAATGGAAAGGGTGGAAATCTTTTTTAGGTAAGGAAAAAGAGGTATATACTTCGTATAGCTTAGCTCAAAAAGCTGTTTTAGATCTTGGAATTAAGACCAAAAAAGCTTACATTTCGTGTCGTAGGAATGATCCTCTACTACCTTTCTCCCCTGACAAGCCCCCTGTGTCAGGATAGTTGTCGCCTCTAACTTTTAATAGAGGCAGATAAAATGAGACGTCGATTTACACAAGAAT